>JAUNMN010000033.1 GCA_030531795.1 Neisseria sp. | reverse complement strand
CCGAACAAATTTGGTGTCAGCCTAACCCAACCCAAGCGTGGATTAACTGGATGCGCGGTGGCAAAATGCCAGCAAAAGTCGCAGCGTGCGCCAACCCAGTTGCCGAAACCACATCTTTGGGCGAACAATTAGGCTTCACAGGCACGCCAACTTTGGTGTTCCCAAATGGCAAAGTGCAACCTGGTTACGCGCCAGCAGCGCAGTTAAAAGAAATTTTAGAGAAAAATCAGAAGTAAGCGAATTTGAAGTAATTAGAAAAAACCGTTTGTTTGGAAAATGGTTTTTGGGAGTGATGAGATAAAGATGAAAATTTTGATTACAGGCGGTGCGGGTTTTATTGGTTCTGCATTGGTGCGACACATCATCAACGACACGCAAGACAGCGTGGTGAATGTGGACAAACTCACTTACGCAGGCAATTTGGCATCGGTGGCGAGCGTGGCAGACAGTTCGCGTTATGCTTTTGAGCAAGTGGACATTTGCGACCGCGCTGAATTAGAACGCGTGTTTCGTGAGCATCAACCCGATGCGGTGATGCACTTGGCGGCGGAAAGCCATGTAGACCGCAGCATTGATGCGGCAGGCAAATTTGTGCAAACGAATGTGGTGGGAACGTTCACTTTATTGGAAGTGGCGCGTCATTATTGGCAGCAGATGCCGTCTGCAGGGCGCGATGCGTTCCGTTTTCATCACATTTCCACTGATGAAGTGTATGGCGATTTGGAAGGCACAGACGATTTGTTCACCGAAACCACGCCTTATGCCCCGAGTTCGCCTTATTCGGCAAGCAAAGCCGCCAGCGACCACTTGGTGCGCGCGTGGCATCGTACTTACGGTTTGCCCACGCTGGTAACGAATTGTTCTAACAATTATGGCTATTATCATTTCCCTGAAAAACTGATTCCGTTGATGATTTTGAACGCTTTGGCGGGCAAGCCTTTGCCTGTTTACGGTAATGGGCAGCAAATTCGCGATTGGTTGTTTGTGGAAGACCACGCCCGTGCTTTGTATCAAGTGATAACGCGTGGCGAGGTGGGCGAAACTTACAATATCGGCGGACACAATGAAAAAGCGAATATTGAAGTGGTGCAAACCATTTGTGCTTTATTGGAAGAACTGGTGCCGAACAAACCTGCTGGAGTGCAACATTATGCCGATTTGATAACTTTTGTTACCGACCGCCCTGGGCATGATGTGCGTTACGCGATTGATGCCAGCAAAATCGGACGCGAATTGGGTTGGCAGCCGCAAGAAACCTTTGAATCGGGCATACGCAAAACGGTTGAATGGTATTTGCATAATCGCGAATGGTGGCAAGCGGTGTTAAACGGTTCATATCGCTTGCAACGTTTGGGTGTGGCGAAATAAAACACGATGTCGTCTGCAGTTGGATTTCATTCGGGCAGACGGCATTTGAATAAAATAACAGCATAAAGGAATGGCGATGAAAGGCATTATTTTGGCGGGCGGCAGCGGCACGCGTTTGTATCCGATTACGCGCGGCGTATCCAAACAACTTTTGCCTGTTTACGATAAACCGATGATTTATTACCCACTTTCGGTGTTGATGTTGGCGGGCATCCGCGAAATTTTGCTGATTACCACGCCCGACGACCAAGCGGCGTTTCAGCGTTTGCTCGGCGATGGTTCGGATTTCGGCATTCAATTGAGTTACGCAGTGCAACCCAGCCCCGATGGTTTGGCGCAGGCATTTTTGATTGGCGAAGAGTTTATCGGTTCGGACAGCGTGTGTTTGGTGTTGGGCGACAATATTTTTTACGGTCAATCGTTTACCCAAACTTTGCAGACGGCAGCGCAGCAAACACATGGTGCAACAGTGTTTGCTTATCAAGTAAAAGACCCAGAGCGTTTTGGTGTGGTGGAATTTGATAAAGATTTCAAAGCCTTGTCTATTGAAGAAAAACCGCAACAGCCCAAATCGGATTGGGCAGTAACGGGTTTGTATTTTTACGATAACCGCGTGGTGGAATTTGCCAAACAGGTGCAGCCATCGGCGCGCGGCGAGTTGGAAATCACTGATTTGAACGAGCGTTATTTGCAAGACGGCAGCTTGAGCGTGCAGCTTTTGGGGCGCGGTTTTGCGTGGCTGGACACGGGAACGCACGACAGCTTGCACGAAGCGGCGGGTTTTGTGCGCACCATTGAACACGTTCAAAACTTGCAAGTCGCGTGTTTGGAAGAAATCGCGTGGCGCAATGGCTGGCTCAATGACGAGCAATTGCGCAGCCAAGCGCAAAAAATGGCGAAAACCGAATACGGACAATATTTATTGCGTTTGCTGAAATAGGGGCGATGATGAAAATTTTATTGACGGGCGCAAACGGACAACTGGGCTGGCAGCTACAAAAATTGTGGCAAAACCGCGCCGATGTTGAAGTGTTGGCACACGATAAAAACGGCTTGGACATCAGCGATTGGGCGGCGGTGCAGACGGCATCGCAGACTTTTCGCCCTGATTTTATCGTGAACGCGGCGGCGTATACCGCTGTAGACAAAGCCGAAAGTGAAAGCGATTTGGCTTATCAAATCAATGAATTGGGCGTGGCAAATTTGGCGAGAGCCGCGCAAGAAGTGGGTGCGACTTTCATTCACGTTTCCACCGATTATGTGTTTGCTGGCGACGGCGAACGTGCTTATCGTGAAGACGATGCGGTTGCCCCGCAAAGCGTGTACGGCAAAAGCAAGTTGGCTGGCGAGAAAGCCGCTTTGGCGGCGTGTGCCAACAGTTTCATCGTACGCACCGCGTGGGTGTTTGGCGAACACGGCAATAATTTTGTCAAAACCATGTTGCGTTTGGGCAAAGAACGCCCCGAGTTGGGCATTGTCGCCGACCAAATCGGTTGCCCAACTTACGCAGGCGATTTGGCAGCCGCCTTAATCGCGATGACCGACCACATCGCCAGCGGCAAAACCGCCCCAGCGGGCATTTATCACTACGCAGGCGCACAAAGCGTGTCGTGGTTTGAGTTTGCACAAGCGATTTTTCAGGCGGCAAACGAGCAGGGCATGTTGGAAAAAGTGCCAACTCTAAAAGCAATTAGCACCGCTGATTACCCCACGCCAGCGCGTCGCCCCGCCAACTCACGTTTGGATTGCCAAAAAATCGCTGCCACTTTCGGCGTTCAAGCCAGCGACTGGCGAGCCGCTTTGAATGATTTGCGTGCTTATATTTAATCTATTGTTTTTATTTGATTTATAATCGTTAAGCAAAAACAAAATGCCGTCTGCGGTTTCTTTCAATCGCAGACGGCATCTTTTTTTGCTGGTGTTTAGTCTTCCAAACGCGCGATGTCGGCAACGGCGTTGAGTAAGTTCGCCAACTCTTTCAATAAACTCAAACGGTTATGCTTGATTTTGGCATCGTCCGCCATCACCATCACGCCATCAAAAAATGCGTCTACTTGTGGTTTGATGCTGGCAAGTGCACTTAATGCTGTGGCGAAATCTTGTTTTGCCACCGCGTTTTGCACTTGCGGTGCAAGGTTTTGGGCGGCGGCGAACAAGGCTTGCTCTTCGGCTTGTTGTAACAAATCGGCATTGACCGCACCTAACTCGCCTTCAGCTTTTTTGAGCAGGTTTTGCACGCGTTTGTTGGCGGCGGCAAGGGCGGCGGCTTCAGGCAATTGTTTGAAGGCGGCAACGGCTTGCAAACGTGCAGGCAAACTGTTGAGTGCAGGGTTTTCTTGTGCCAAAACGGCGGCAACCACATCTTGCGCGTAGTCGTTTTGCAACAACACCGCCAAACGCGCTTGCATGAATTCGGCAACTTGTTCCACCGTGTTTTCCGCCAACAAGCCTGCTGGGAACGTGGCGTATGCCGTCTGCAGCAAGTCGCGTAAATCCAAATCGTATTGCATCAGCATACGTAAAATGCCCAGTGCCGAGCGGCGCAAAGCATACGGGTCTTTGTCGCCAGTCGGAATCAAACCGATGCCCCAAATGCCGATTAAGGTTTCCAGTTTGTCCGCTAAGGCAACTGCAGTGGCGATGTCGCCTTCAGGCAAGGCATCGCCTGCGAAGCGTGGCTGATAATGTTGCTCAATCGCTTGTGCTACCACTTCGTTTTCGCCGTCTAAACGGGCATAGTATTTGCCCATCGTGCCTTGCAATTCAGGAAATTCGCCCACCATTTCGCTGACCAAATCGGCTTTCGCCAAACGGGCAGCACGCTCAGCCAGAGCGACATCGGCGTTCAGCAATTTGGCGATGTGGGCTGCCAAAGTTTGCAGGCGTTCGATGCGTTCTTGTTGCGAACCGATTTTGTTGTGGTAAACCACGTTCGCGAGCTTCGGCAAACGGCTTTCCAAATTCGCTTTTTGGTCTTGTTGATAGAAAAATTCTGCGTCCGACAAACGTGCCCGCAACACGCGTTCATTGCCTTGAATGATGTGAACGGGATTGTCGGTTTGCAAGTTGGAAACCAGCAAAAAGCGGTTCATCAATTTGCCGTCTGCAGTTAATAAAGGAAAATATTTTTGATTTTGTTGCATGGTCAAAATCAAACATTCTTGCGGCACAGCCAAGAAGTTTTCATCAAAACCTGCTTGTAAAACAACAGGATATTCCACCAAAGCCGTTACTTCGTCTAATAAGGCTTCATCGGCGGCAACCGTGGCATTCAAGGCGGCTGCTTGTTTGTCTAATTCGTTTTTAATCAATGCTTTGCGTTCGGCGAAGTTGGCAATGACTTTGCCCTCGCTAGCGAGTTTTTGAGCGTATTCATCGGCGTTGGCAAAACTGATTTCGCCGTTTGACAAGAAACGATGCCCCAAAGTTTCGCGGTGGCTGTTCAAACCCAGTGCTTCAGTTGGCAACACTTCATCGCCATGCAACACCACCAAACCATGCACAGGACGCACGAAGGTGTGGGTGCTGCTGCCCCAACGCATCACTTTCGGAATCGGCAATTTTTTAATTGCTTGGTTCAAAATGTCGCCGATTAAGGCCGCCAAAGGCTGACCTTGTTGGGTGTATTCATAGGCGTACACGTCTTGTTTGCCGTCATGAACGATGTGTAACTGGCTGATTTCTGCGCCACACGAGCGAGCGAAACCTTCCAAGGCTTTAGTTGGCACGCCGTCTTTCATTGCGTTTGTCACCGCTGGGCCTTTTTTGATGATGGTTTGGTCAGCTTGCACGCTGGCAACGTTTGCCACACGCACCGCCAAACGGCGTGGCGAGGCGTAAGCGGTAAATTCAGGATTTTCGGCGATGAGTTGGGCTTTTGCCAAACCTTCAATCACCGAGTTTGCCAAGCTGTTGCCCAACGCATTCAGGGCTTTTGGCGGCAATTCTTCAGTGAGTAATTCAATCAATAATGTTTGCGACATGGTTATCTTTCGTTTATTCAATGCGATGCGAATAGGGCGGTTTGGCGTTGGCAAATGCCCGTTTTCAAAACGCCAACTGCAGGCGGCATCGCTTGTTTCAGTCTTTAATCATCAGTCTTTCATCAAAGGGAAACCCAAAGCCTCGCGGCTGGCAAGGAATTTTTGGGCAACCAAACGGCTTAAGGTGCGAATGCGACCGATGTAAGTCGCACGTTCGGTAACCGAAATCGCGCCGCGTGCGTCTAATAAATTAAATGTGTGTCCTGCTTTCAACACCAACTCATACGCTGGCAAAGCAAGTTGCGCGTCTTCTTGCTCCAACAAGCGTTTGGCTTGGGCTTCGTAGCCATTGAATTGCTCGAGCAACCAAGCAGCATCGCTGTATTCAAAGTTGTAGGTTGATTGTTCGACTTCGTTTTGGTGGTAAACATCGCCATAAGTGATGGATTTGCCTTGCGGATTTTTTGACCAAACCAAGTCATACACGTTTTCCACGCCTTGCAAATACATCGCCAAACGCTCGATGCCGTAAGTGATTTCACCCAAAACAGGCGAGCAATCGATGCCGCCAACTTGTTGGAAATAAGTGAACTGGGTTACTTCCATGCCGTTGAGCCACACTTCCCAACCCAAGCCCCACGCGCCTAAAGTGGGGTTTTCCCAGTCGTCTTCCACAAAGCGAATGTCGTGTTCCAAAGGCGAAATGCCCAGTTCACGCAAGCTGTTGAGATACAAATCTTGGATGTTGTGCGGCGCGGGTTTGAGTGCGACTTGGAATTGATAATAGTGTTGCAGACGGTTGGGATTGTTGCCGTAGCGACCGTCTTTTGGGCGGCGACTTGGCTGCACATAAGCAGCGTGCCAAGGTTCTGGGCCAAGCGCGCGCAAGCAAGTGGCTGGGTGCGATGTGCCTGCACCCACTTCCATATCAAACGGCTGAATCAAGGTGCAACCTTGGTTTGCCCAGTAGCTTTGTAATTTGAAAATGATTTCTTGAAAAGTGAGCATAATGATGTCTTTGTGAAAATAGAAATTTTAAAGGCGATGTCAATTTGAAAGGGGTGTATTTTACTGTTTTCTCTTGGCTTTGAAAATGTATCGTTTTTTAAATTTAAACGGATACTGCGTTACTTCGCTTTGCCGTACTGTTTGTGCTGTCTTTAGCTCGTTGCCTTGTCTGCGTTTAAATTGAAAAGACGATAAATGCCGCCTGCACTGCAGACGGCATCGTGTATGAAAATCGGTTTACAAAGAACCGTAAGAATGTAAACCGCTCAAAAACATATTCACGCCAACAAAGGCAAAGGCGGTGATGAATAAGCCGATGATTGCCCACCATGCCAACACGCGACCGCGCCAGCCTGCCACCAAACGCAAGTGCAGCCAAACCGCGTAATTGAGCCACACGATGAATGCCCACGTTTCTTTCGGGTCCCAGCTCCAGTAGCGTCCCCACGCGTCTGCAGCCCACAATGCGCCCAAAATCGTGGCGATGGTGAAGAACAAAAAGCCCACCGCAATCGCTTTGTACATTACTTCTTCAATGATGTTGGCGTCGGGCAACCAGCTCGCTTTGCCTTTTTCACTTTGTCGCAGCGACCACAATTGGGCGATGCCGAGCATGGCTGCCATGCAGAATGCGCCGTAGCCGATGAAGTTGGCTGGAACGTGGATTTTCATCCACCAAGATTGTAAAGCAGGGATTAAAGGTTGAATTTGGTGGGCATCACGGGCGATGCTGTACCACAACACAAAGCCGACCATTGCTGCTAAAAACGTTAAAACAAACGCGCCCAAGCGTTGCACCGCAAAACGGTTTTCATAGTATAAATACATCAAGCTGGTAATCACCATAAACAAGATAAATACTTCATACAAGTTTGACACGGGAATGTGTCCTGCGTCGGGGCGCAATAAATAGCTTTCATGCCAACGCACCAACAAGCCTGTGAAGCCAGCCAGCGCCGAAACCCAAGTGAAGGCACTGCCCATGCCAAGCAGGGTGTTATGTTTTGCCCCTTGTTTGGCGGCGGCAATTGCGCCTGTGGTGTAGCTGAACAGGGCGAAGAAAATAAAGGCGCATTGCCACATAATCGCCGATTGACTGCTTAAAAAGTAGCGCAACAAAAAGCGTTCGCTGTTGTCGAATTGCCCTGCGTAAAGTTGCACCGCGCCATAAGCCAAGGCGATGCTGATGAGCATAAACCAGCGCAAAGGTTTGAAAAACCAACCTAAAGCAATCGCAGAAAGCGCGCTACTCCACAAAATCACCACTTCATAAACGTCCATATGATGCGGCAAACGGTATTGCACAAAAGCGGCAATCGCCAAAATCGCCAGCGCGAAGATGCCGTCTGCGATTTGGAATTTCTGGCGCAGATTGTGGTTTTCCAGCAAAGCGTGTTGCGGCAAAGTGTTGTTGGATTTAGTGCTTGTGTTCATGATTTAAATCCTTGGCAAGTTGTTCCAAGTGTTGAGTGTGTTTGGGAAATTCTTTTTGCAAATCGCGCTCGTTGCGGCTGGAACTCATCGCAAAACGGATGCCGTGTTCATCAAACAAGAGCCAAGCGCGTTTTTCACGAATGTAAAACATGAAAATCGTGCCGAGCACCAGCAAAACCGAGCCCAAATAAACCAACGATGCCCCTGGGGAACGCGTCATTTGCAAACCAGACGAGCGCACTTCCTTGAAGCCGTCTAATTGCAATAAAACAGGCGACGGGTATTCGGTTAAACCTGTGTACGCATCCATTGCGTGCAACAAAAAGCGATTGCGACTTTCATCGCGCTGCCATTCGGGCAAGTTTTGGCGTTGCAAAGCCACGTTTAAAGCAGCGTCCATCGCCGCGTGCAAAATTTGGTAGAAAGTTTCTTGCATTTTACCGCGTTCGCTTGCAGGCACATTGCCTTCAAGAAATTGATTTAACGCCAAAAATCCGCCACGCGCAAATAGGCTTAAGGTGTTTTCCACTGCTTGTCGGAACTGCGGGCGCACTTGTTCTGGCGTGCTGGCAGTAGTGCTCATCACAATCTGTTTACGCGTGTTTTCTTCGTTCAAAATCTGGCGCAAAGTCATGAAGGTGTCGATTTTGCCTTGCTTGTCGGCAGGTAAACGCAGCCAGCGATATTGTTGCTCCAAACCCGAACGCGTGCCTGTGATGAAGAAATAATCTTCTTCTTGCTTAACTGGCAACATATAGTTTTTAAATTCAACCGCTTGTCCTGCGTTGTCGCGCAAACGATACACAATTGAAGGGCCGATGTTGGTGAAGCGTTTTTCTTGTTTCACCGCGCGAACGTCTTGAATCGTGTTGCTCAAACTCTTTTCGCGTTCCGCAGACGGCATCGACATGTCTTCCACATTCAGCGCGGTAAACTGGTCAAATTCCAGCGTATAAGTTTTGTCGGCGCGCATATTGAGCGGAAAACTGTTCATAGAAACCGCTTTCAAATCCGCGAATTTGCTTGTTGGATTCGCCAAATCCCACGCCTTGAATTTCAAATCCGAGCCGCCGTCAGCAAAACTGGCTTGGTAAATCGTGATGCCGTCTATGGTTAAAGGATGATTCACGCGTATGGTTTTTTCAGTGATTTTGCCTGTTGCTTTGTCGGTAACGACCAAATCACTGGCAAAATCTTTGGGCATGCCCGTGTTGTAAAAATCAATGTGAAAACGCTTTAATTGCACGCTAAATGGCAAATCTTGCAGCAAAATTCCTTTATCTGCATTTAAAAACACGACATCAGCGGTTTGTCCTTCGGCGATATTGACGTTGCCACGAAAGGAAATATTGTTGGCAGACAAAGTGCTTTCAGGTTTGAAATCTTTGGCAAGCATGGAATCATTGTCAGGCACGATTTGCCCTGTGAGCATGCCTGCTTTGAGCAGCAAATTGCTGTCAATCAAACCGCCAACGCAAATCACGATAATCGCCAAGTGGGCAAAAATATAGCCCCATTTGTTCATCGCGCCTTTTTTGGCGGCGACCAAAATCGAGCCGTCTTCGCGTTCGGCGCGTTTGCTTTGAAAACCTTGAACCTGCAAATAACGTTCGGCGATTTCAGGCGTGAGCGTGCCTTGCAACAGTGTGTTGTGTTTCATCGCGGCAAGCGATTGACGTTTGGCATTCAAGCGAAACGAACGCATTTCGCGTAAAAAAGGCGGGATATTGCGCCACAAACACAGGGCGGTGCTGATGACCAAAAACAGCATAATCAGCACAAACCAGCTTGAGGCGTAAACATCAAATAAACCTAAAAACTGGAAAATTTCTGTCCAAAACGGCCCGAATTTAACAATATAGTTGCTGCTTGGCTGATTTTGTTGCAAAACCGTGCCAACAATGGACGCGATGCCCAACACGCAAAGCAGGGCAACAGCAAAACGCATGGAGCTCAAAAAAGCAAACCATGGTCGGCGAATTAGGGGAACAGATTTATTTGATTTCATTACGGTTTATTTGCATCTGCAGACGGCATGCCGTCTGCGAAATGGTTTATTTGGCTGTGGGTTTGGATTGTCTGGCAAGATTGATGTGTCATCTTGCGTCAATCATTTGCTTTATCGCGTGGCATCGTTGCGCTTGTGTTCGCGTGTTGTTTGACTTTGCACGTTAACGGCGATTTGCTTTGCGATTGTACTAAAACAGGCTGCCGAGACGAATGCTTTCGGCAGCCTGATAGGTCTTGGCTATCTTGCGATAGCGATTATTGCAAGCCTTGAATGAAGTTGGCAACGGCGTTCATTTCTTCTTCAGACATGCGTTTTGCCAAGTCTTCCATCATGCCGTTCGGACTCTTACGCTGACCAGAAGCGTAGGCTTTTAATTGTGAAACAATATAAGCCTGATGCTGACCTGCAATGCGTGGATACGCGTTCACGTCTGTGCCGCCGCCTGGCATACCTGCACCGTTCGGGCTATGACACGCCATACACGCTGGGATTTTTTTGCTTGCCAAACCGCCACGGAAAATTTTCGCGCCCAACTCTGGATTTTGTTTTGGATTGGTTTCGCCTGCTTTTGGATATTGTTTGGCATAGTAAGCCGCTACATTGGCGATGTCTTGTTCAGACAAATTGGCAACCAAAGGCATCATCGCAGCGGCTGCGCCCGAGCGTTTGCCTTCTTTGATGTCTTTAGTTTGTTTGGCAATGTAAGTGGCGTGTTGCGCCGCGATTTTTGGGTACATCGCGATGCCGCTGTTGCCGTCTTGGGCGTGGCACGCCGCACAAATGGTGGTTGCAATTTCTTTACCACGCGCAATGTCTGCTTTGGGTGCAGCAAGAGCCATGCCGCCAGCAAGAGCCAAAGTCAGTAAGGTCAAACGTTTCATGGAATGCTCCTAATATCGCATTGCGTCAGTCGCAACGCCCTTTTTTATAATACTCAAAACTGTCAGGATTTTTCGCCTGATTAAACCGATAATTTTACAAACGTGGTATTCTATACCAAATTTACTTAATTGACACGATTTTCCATAGCCATGAACTTATTTCAAAACGCCAAATTCTTTACTACGGTAAACCATCTCAAAGATTTGCCCGACACGCCAGCAGAAATTGCTTTTGTGGGTCGTTCAAACGCGGGTAAGTCTAGTTCCATCAACACTTTATGCAATCACGTTCGCTTGGCTTACGTTTCCAAAACCCCAGGTCGCACTCAACACATCAATTTTTTTGAGTTGAGCAATGGTCATTTTATGGTGGATTTACCAGGCTACGGCTACGCCCAAGTGCCAGAAGAAATCCGTAAACATTGGGTAGAACTGCTTGGTAAATATCTGCAAACACGCACGCAACTGATTGGTTTGGTGCTGATTATGGATTGCCGCCATCCGCTCAAACCACTGGACATTCAAATGTTGGATTTTTTCGCCTTAACGGGTCGCCCAGTGCATATTCTGTTGTCAAAAGCGGACAAATTATCCAAGAATGAGCAAATGAAAACTTTGTCTAGTGTCAAAAAAATGTTAAAACCTTTTTCTGAACGTCAAGAAGTATCGGTGCAACTGTTTTCTAGCTTGAAAAAACAAGGCATTGAAGAAGTGAATGCTTGCGTGGCGAACTGGTTTGCGCGTTGGCAAGAAGCGCAGACGGCAAATGCGGCAACTTTGGCGGATAATGCAGAAAACTGATGCCGTCTGCAGCTTGCTGGTAGACGATTAAATGCTTGTTAATAAAAAATCTAAAATAATCAAATGAGTAAAACAGAAAAAGCGATTGTGATTTTTTCGGGTGGACAAGATTCGACAACCTGTTTGTTTCAGGCGATTGCCGAATTTGGACGCGAAAATGTGGAGGTGATGACGTTTCAATACGGGCAACGCCACGCGATTGAGTTGGAAAAAGCACAATGGATAGCCGCTGATTTGGGCGTGAAACAGACGCTGTTGGACACTTCGTTGATTAAGGCGATTACACATAATGCTTTGATGTCTAACGATGAAATCAAACAAGACGGTGCATTGCCGAATACTTTTGTGGACGGACGCAATGCCTTGTTTTTGCTTTACACCGCGATTTACGCCAAATCGCAAGGCATTCACACAATTTTTGTGGGCGTGTGCGAAACCGATTTCAGCGGCTATCCCGATTGTCGCGATGTATTTGTGAAGTCTATGAATGTAACGCTGAATTTGGCGATGGACTACAACTTTAATATTCGTACGCCTTTGATGTATTTAACGAAAAAACAAACGTGGGCGTTGGCGGACGAGTTGGGCGCGTTTGATTACATTCGCGAACACACCCACACTTGCTATTTGGGGGTGGAAGGTGGTTGCCACACTTGCCCAAGTTGCGTGTTGCGCGAAAAAGGTTTGCAAGAATATTTGGCAGAACGCGGGCAGTAAATTCATGTAATAAACAATTTGGTTTTGGGTAATAAAATGCCGCCTGCAACTGAAATCGCAGACGGCATGGCTTTAAAAAATAATTTATAAAACAAATATTTGGATTTTATTCTTTCCAGCTCAATGCCAAATTGTACAATGCCTTTTTGTTTTCGCCCGTGATTTTGGCGGCTAAATCAGCAGCTTGTTTGGTGGGCAATTCGGCGGCGAGAATACGCATCACTTGTTGCGCTTCTTCGGGCAAAGTGTCGGATTTTTCAGCGATTTCTGGGTGCAAAATTAACACCATTTCGCCGCGACTTTGGTTGCTGTCGTTTTGCAATGCCGTCTGCACATTCGCCACGCTGTTGCAGATAAAGGTTTCAAAGGTTTTGCTGATTTCGCGTGCCAGCAGCAGTTTGCGTTCGGGAAAAATCGCCAACATATCAGCAAGCGTGTCGTGGATGCGGTGCGGCGTTTCAAACATCACAATTGGATGGCTGCTGTTGCGCCACGTTTGAAACAATTTTTGCCGCTCGCCGCTTTTGGCAGGCAAAAAACCATAAAAGAAAAACGAAGGTTCGCTCACGCCAGCCACGCTCAATGCCGCCATCACTGCGCTTGCACCAACAATCGGCACAACCCGAAAACCCGCCTCGCGCACGCGTGCCACCAGTCTTGCCCCAGGGTCGCAGACGGCAGGCGTGCCAGCGTCCGACACTTGGGCAACGCTTTTGCCAGCGGCAAGTTCGGCGATGATTTTGTCTGCCATTTGTTGTTCATTGTGTTCGCGCACGCTCACTAATTTGGCGGAAATGCCGTAAGCGCTGAGCAGTTGCCCTGTAACGCGCGTGTCTTCGGCGCAAACCAAATCCACGTTTTGCAACACCGCCAAAGCACGCAAACTGATGTCGGCGAGATTGCCGATGGGCGTGGCTAACACATATAATGTCGCTTCCTGCACGCTGGCGCAGGCTTTTTGATAATGTTTTTGCATCATGGCAAGTGCTTTGTGGCTGAAAAAAGCGACATTATACGCACAGAAAAACCTTTGCAAAACAGACAAAATCGGCGGAGAACAGAAAAAGATGCGATTGAATCACCCACAAGGCATTGCGGCGGAAAATCGGGCGTTGGCGTTTTTGGAGGCACAAGGTTGCCGCTTGCACGAACGCAACTGGCATTGTCCGTTTGGTGAAATTGATTTGATTGTGCAACAAGGCAAAACGCTGATTTTTGTGGAAGTGAAATACCGTAAAAACAACAACTTTGGCGGTGCGGCATACAGCATCAGTCCCAGCAAATTAGCCAAAATGTCGCGCAGTGCCGAGCATTATTTGCAAAGCAAAAAACTGAATTTAGACTGTCGCTTGGACGCGGTTTTGATTGAGGGCGATGGCGAACCTGTGTGGCTGCACAATATCACGGGCTAATTTTGGTGAAAAATGATATATGGATAAAAGATGAGCAATTTGCAAACATTTGTGCAAACGCATTTGACTGAAAGTGTTGCATTACAGCAACAAATCGCCCAAGTTTTGCCTGAAGCAGTGGCGCAGGCGGCACAATTATTGTTTGAATGCCTTGCCAATGATGGCAAAATTCTGGTTTGTGGCAATGGCACTTCGGCGGCAAATGCCCAAAGTTTTGCCAGCACATTAAGTGCAGGATTTGAACGCGAACGTATGCCTTTGGCGGCAATCGCTTTATCGGCAGACAACATCGCGCTCACCGCCATCAGCAACGATGGAGGTTTTGAACAGATTTTCAGCAAACAAGTGGCGGCGTTGGGTCGCAGCGGCGATGTGTTGTTGGCGATTTCCACTTCGGGCAATTCCAAAAATGTGGTTGCTGCGATGCAGACGGCATACGAACACGATATGTGCGTGATTGCCCTAACAGGCAATACAGGCGGACAAATGGCGAATTTATTGAAAGAAAACGATGTGTGGCTGAATGTGAACCACAGTCGCACCGCCCGCATTGAAGAAGGACATTTATTGATATTGCACGCGTTGGCAGACGCTTTAGACGCGATTTTATTAGACGGTTTGGCTTGATTCATCGGCGATGCTGATGAAGAGCAACAAAAACAGGAGATGAAGATGAAGTTTAAGCAAATGGCGAAAACCGCTTTATGGGTAACTTTGTTGGCTGGCAGTTTGAGCGGCTGCGTAACCGCTTTGGTGGGCAGCGCGGTTGGCGTGGGCGCAAATTCCGCTTTAGACCGACGCAGCACAGGTGCACAAGCCGATGATGAAGTGTTGGAAGTGCGCATCAAAAACACCGCTTTGTCGTATTTGAAACAGCAAACAAGCGGCGCGACTTATTCGCCGAGTTTGAGCGTGGTGAGCTACAACCGCCGTATTTTATTGTTGGGGCAAGTGGCAAGCGAAAGTGATAAACAGTTTGTGGAAAAAATCGCGCGTGCCGAAGCCAATGTGCAAGGCGTGTACAACTACATCGATGTTGCTGGCACAGAACGCACATTTGGTGCAATCAGCGATGACACTTGGGGAACAACCAAAGTGCGTACCACCTTACTCGGCATTCAAGGCGTATACCCTGGGCGCGTGAAAATTGTTACTTATAATCAAGTAACTTATGTTTTGGGCGTTTTGACCCCAGCTGAACAAGCGGTGGTTACCGAACGCGTGCGCACCACATCGGGCGTGAAAAAAGTGGTTACTTTGTATCAAAATTATGTAGCATCTTAATTTAATTTAGTTAATTTTTAGACAATCAAAATGAATAAGAAAAAAAATCAGGGTTTTTTAACTGCTTCGGGTTTACTTAAAATTGTATTTGTAGTGGCGATTTTGTCGATTTTGGGGGTTGTTGCTGGTGTGTTTGCGACATTTACACCGCATGATGAAAAGAAAGAGCAAGAGCAAGCCAAACATACGGTGGAAATTTTGTCGCCCGATAGCGATGAAGTGAAAACAGGGCAAGTAACGGAGCGCAGCGTGTTGTTAGAACCTGCGCCGCGTGAGCAGACGGCAGAACAAGCCGCTTCAAACACGGCAATTCAGGAAGATGCTGACACTGAAACGGTTGCGCCTGCTGCGGTGCAAACCAAAACCGTGGCGAAGCCGAAGCCAAAACCTGCTGCGTCTGCACAAGCTAAAACGCAACAAACAACAGAGCAAACCGCGACAAATAACGGCGAGCGTGAAAGCCAGCGTGCGCAGCGCAACGAACAACGCGAAGAGCGTCGTGCGGCGCGTGCCGAACAAGCGGAACGCAACGAGCAAAACGATACGCCGCGTGCCGAGCGTCCTGCGCGTGATGAAAGCGAACGCCCAGCGCGTCAGGCGCAACGTCAGGAACGTGAAACACAACGCGCCGAGCGCAGCAAGCGTGCGGAACGTCAGCCAGCAGCGAAACCTGCGAAGGAAGTTACCGATAATCTGTTCTAAAACAATCGATTGTCTGTTTGAAACGCGGTTGTTTGATGTGGCGATGATATGCCGTCTGCAGTTTGAAAACTGTCCTATAGCTTTGCTGCTGGGCTTTTTCAGTTGCAGACGGCATCGTTGTATCTGTTGCATCGTTTAAACGAAAACATTCAGCTAACTTTGCATAATCTTTATTTTGGGTACGCACTTTGTGATGTGCTGATTTGAATGTACCGAAATTTGGTTTGGGCAAACGTTGCAGAAAGCATGAAAAATGGTGAATGAAAGTCGCAAAATTCAGGCGGTGGAAAAAGCGATGTATGTGCTGGAGCGGCTGGCGGCTGCAGGCGGCAAAGCGCGGCTGGTGGATTTGGAGCAAGAAACGGGCATACACAAGGCGACTTTGCACGGTTTGCTCAATACTTTGGTGGCTTTGGGCTATATTGAACGCGAAAACCGCGCCTATGTTTTGGGTTTGCGTTTTCGCGAAATTGCCCGTTTGGTGCGCGATGAAGATGAATTATTGTTGCAACAATATCAAATTTTGTTGCAAAAAATTCATGATTATTGCGGCGAAGACGTGTATTTTGCCGTGCCGTGCGGCACGCGCGAATACCGCTATTTGGCGGTGTTGGGCGACAGCGAACATTTTGACGGCATCAGCCCACGCGGTCGGCGCGAAGGTTTGACCACATCGGCGATGGGCAAAATTTTTGTTGCCAACTTGCCAGCAATGGCGCGCAGTTTGCGCCGTGCCAACAAGATGCCGTCTGCACTCAATCGCGAATTGCCGCAAATCGTGGCGCAGGGTTATGCCTTGGATTTGGGCGAAGCGCAAAGCGATTTGCACGCTTTTGCTGTGCCGATAACAGTAAAAGGCATCACCATTGCAGGCGTGTCGGTGGCGGGTTCGGCGCAGAATTTGCCCGAAACGCGCTTGCGTGAATGGGCGGAACAAGTGAAAACGTGGTGTGTGTTGGATTGAAGTTGAGTATTTGATTTTGTTTGAAAATAAGGAATCGATGCCGTCTGCAGTTGAAAGGCGTTTCTTTGGCTAGGAAGCGAAAGGGGCGTTTTGGCGAAGCACTGCAGACGGTATCTTTTTTATGAAATCGGTAAAAGTTTGCTATCGTCAAACTTTGGCTGCCGAACTTGTCGGAGTGGGTGTTTTTCTTTATTGTTCACGTCAATAATTTTTGCAACGTAAGATTTTTGCAAAAGCAAAATGAACTCTAAACAACAGCACAAAAGGAAGACAAAATGGCACACATGGAGATGCCGCAAGATGTGGCTTTGGCGATTCGCACCGTGAAACAGGAATTAAAAGCGAATTTACCCGATTATGAACGCGTTTTCGCCGAAGTTCGCGATAATATCGCCGAACAAGTGGCGGAAATTCAGGCGGATTTGAATGCAGGTCGCAATCCTGTGCCAGAGTTGCACGCCGATGAGATTGTGGCTGGCAAGGTGTCGGCGGAACAGATTGCGCGGATTCGCCGCCGCGGTTGCGTGGTGGTGCATGGCGTGTTTGAACAGGCGCGTGCCGAGCAGTGGAATCGCGATATTGGCGATTATTTAGACGGCAATAATTTTGAAGAAGCCTTGAAAAACGCGGCGGAAGACAATTATTTTGGCACGCTGGCGGCGGGTAAGCCGCAAATTTATGGCGTGTATTGGAGTAAACCGCAGGTTCAAGCACGTCAAGACGAACGCATGAAAGCGGTGCAATGTTTCTTGAACGGTTTGTGGCAAACCGAATCGAATGGCAAGCAGCATTTTGACCCGAATAATGTGGTGTCGTATGCCGACCGCGTGCGTCGTCGTCCGCCCAAATCCAAGCCTTTGGGTTTGTCGCCACACATTGACAGCGGCACGATTGAGCGTTGGTTAGACGAAAATTTCCGCTACGTTTATCGCCACATTTTCAGCGGCAACTGGCGCGACTACAATCCGTTTGACGGCGATGGACGCACCGAAGTGCGCGAAATTCCGTCGCCTGCGAATGCTTCGGTGTTCCGCACTTTCCAAGGCTGGACGGCTTTGTCGCCACAACGCCAAAACGGCGGTACTTTGCGCCTTGTGCCGATTGCCAACGCGATTGCCTATATTTTGTTGCGCGCTTTGCAAGACGATGTGGCGGAAGATGATTTCTGTGGCGCGCAACCGCAGCGCACGTTGGGCGTGTATCCGCAATGGCATGATTTGCTGTTGCAAGCGGAATGCTCGATTCCCGACATGGAAGCAGGCGATTGCGTGTTCTGGCATTGCGACGTGGTGCATTCGGTGGAAGCCGAACACAATAGCCCGTACGACAGCAATGTGATGTACATCGGCATTGCACCGCGTTGCCCGAAAAACGAAGCCTATTTGGCAGGGCAGTGGGCGGCGTTTGTGGAAGGTAAGTCGCCGCCTGATTACGCGCCCGATGATTTTGAAGTGTCGTTTGTGGGACGCGCCACCGAAGCCGATTTGAGCGATTTGGGACGCGAGCAACTGCAGACGGCATAAACAACACGAAAACACGAGATGAACGTTTGTTCTCTCGTGTTTTTATTTTGGAGCAGCGAAAAACATGAACGCGTTTTGTCCAAGTTTCGTTTTGAGATTTATTTTGCGTCGGGTTTATAATGCGCTAAATCATCACAGAAAGAATCCGCATGAAAGTTGCTTTGCCCGAAAAAATTGTGTTCAGCACCCAGCTCACCGTGCAAGTGGGCGATTTGAATTACGGCAATCATTTGTCCAACGATGCCATGTTGCGTTTGGCGCACGAAGCGCGTTTGCGTTGGCTTGCCAGCATGAATATGAACGAAATGAACGCTGGCGGCGCGGGGCTGATTATGCGTTTTGCACAGGTGCAATATGTGGCGCAAGCGTTTTATGGCGACGTGTTGCAAGCCGATTTGGGTGTGAACGCAATGAGTGCGGCGGCGTTTGAGTTGAACCTTCATCTTTGGCGAACGAGCGACAAACAAAGCATCGCCAAAATCGTCGTGGGCATGGCGTTTTTTGACTACGCCCAACAACGCGCAACGCGTATGCCGCAAACGTTTAAAGATGTGTTGCTGAACCAAGAATTTGAACGCGATTGAGTGTGTGAAAGCCAACGCGTGAATGAATAAAAATGCCGTCTGCACTTTCAATTTGCAGACGGCATCTATTCGTTTTATTTGGCTATCAAAGCCTTACACCACAATATTCACCAAGCGGTTTGGCACGACGATGATTTTCTTCGGTGTGTTGT
>JAUNMN010000032.1:11538-18996 GCA_030531795.1 Neisseria sp. | reverse complement strand
ATATTCTTCAATCAAAGGGTGTTCGGCAAGGGCGGCGATGCGTTCGTTGAAAATCAGTTCATCGGCGTGAGAGACCGAATGTGCTAGCGCCAGCGTGTCAAAGCGTTGCCAGATTTCGGGTTGTTCCAAAATCGATAAAAACGGAGCGATGCCCGAACCTGTACACAACATCACCAAATCGCGACCGTCGGGGAAGCGTTCGGGCAATAAAAATCCTGTGGCGTTTTTGTCGAGCAAAATTGTGTCGCCTGCTTTGAGTTGGGCAAATTTTGCCGACATCGGGCCATCTTCAATCAATACGACAAAATATTCCAGTGTGTCGGCGTATTCGGCGGAAACCACGGAATAGGCGCGCCAAATATAGCCTTCGCCGTCGCGAAAACCCAAACGCGAAAATTGTCCTGCGGCAAAGCGATAGGATTCGGGACGGGTGATGGCGAATGTCATCAGTTTGGGCGTGTGCTGTTTGACCCAAAGCACGGTTTCTTCGCTGAATTTGGCTTCTGGACTGGCTGCCATATTGATTTTCCTTGTGTTTGCTGTGCGTGAAAACGCGATTATACGCTGGCGCGTTCAGATGCAAAAGTGATGCCGTCCGCAGGCTAATTTTTTGCTCATTGTGTGGCGTTAAGATGCGCGACGTGGAAAGTTTGGTTGCGCGTGGCAACCGATTTTCGGAATCTTAAATCATGCACACTCATCAATAATGAAAGGAAAACACAATGAACATCAATGTAAAAAAATGGGTTTATGCTTCGGCGGCTGGTGCGGTTTTGGCTTTGGGCGTGGCTGGCGGCGCGTGGGCGTTTGGCGAAGGTATGTTTGCCAGCGTTTCGGGTTCGCAGGCGGCGCAAGTGGCAAGCCAACATATTCCGAATGGCGTGGCAACCGATGTGGATTTTGACTACGACCAACACACGGGTTCGCGTTATGAAGTGGACGTTCGCGCAGACGGCAAGCAGTATGAAGTTTTGGTGGACGCGAAAACAGGCGAAGTTTTGGCGAGCAATGAAGAGCGCGACGATGAGCGTTTTGACGATGAACACGACAAACATGAACGCGGCGAGCGTCATCATCACGAAAAATACGAAATGATGCCGTCTGCAACAGACAAAGCGGCGGCTTCTGATGTGGCAAACCTTAAGGTGGCTTCGGATGCGAGTGCTTCAGCAGCCAGCAAATAATGAACAAAAATGAATGGAATTTGGGCGCGAGATGAACTTGCGCCTATTTTTATTTGCGCGATTTAACGAGCCAACGCGTGCCGATAATGGTTTATCAATTGTTGGGCGATGGCGGTTTCGCTGAATTCGTTCAAACAATCGGCACGCAGTTGTTCGGGCGAAAACTGGCTGTAGTTGTGCATCAGCATCTGCATGGCATGGGCAAATTCGCTTGGGTTGTCGTTTGCCACTAACAAACCGTGTTCGGGGTGAACGATGGATTGTGGCCCAAGATTATTCGTGGCGATGACAGGCAAACCTTGCGACAAGGCTTCAATCAACACAATGCCAAAGGTTTCCACGCGGCTGGCGAGCAAAAATGCGTGGCTTTGCCGCATCAGTTGGCGCACGGCGTGGCTATCTCCTTTGCCATGAAAATGCACTTTCGCTGCGATATTGAGTTGTTGCGCTTGTTGTTCTAATGTGGCACGTTCACCGCCATCACCGATAATATCCAATTGAATATTCGGATTATCTTGATGCACTTGGGCGAAAGCGTTTAGAACGATGTCTATGCCTTTGTGGCGGTGCAAATGGGCGACTGCACAAAAGCGAAACGGTTCGCTGGGCAAGGGTTCATGGATAAAATCTGCCGCAAAATCCGCACCGAGCATATTCGGCAAATATTGCCATTTGGTGTTCGGGATTTGTTCGTTTAACAGTTTGCAAAACGCTTGGCTCACCGCAAAACGCGCCGCCGCGTTTTCGCTTGCCGTCTGCATCGCCGCGCGTTGCCAAGGGGCGATTAAACCGCGTGCATAAGTGGAACTGTGTTCGGTGATGACATAAGGAATGCCGTGTTGTTGGCTGATTTGCGCTGCCAAAATGCCGCCGAAATTGACGCAATGGGCGTGTAACACATCGGGTTTGCCGTGTTCGGCAAGATAACGCGCGAACAGTTTTTTGCCTGCGTTTAGCCAACGGCCGCGGTCAATGTAAGGCAATTTAGGGAAAAACAGCATGGAATGGCGGCGATAAGTGGGTATGCCGTGGTCAAGTTCAAAGGTTTCGCCGTATTTGCCGTGCCACAAACTGCGCGTCTCGCCACGCAAAGAGCGAAACAGTGGCGCAATTACGCCGATTTTCACGCCTTGCGCCTGCAAAGCCAGTGCTTGCTGACGAAAAAAACTGCCGTTCAAATCGGCGGCGTGGGCGGGATACCAAGAAGGAAGCAAGAGAACGTGCATGGCGAAATCGCAGTGTGTTGATGTGGTTCAATCATATAAGAAATGCCGTCTGCAGACGGCACTTCGGTTCAAGCGTTTGAGCGGAATTTAACCCGTTAGTTGATGGGTAATCCACTTTTTCAGCGGCGGCAAATTATTGCTGATGCGCACCACCGCACTGCGCAGCAATTTCGCTGGCGTGCTTTCGTTGGTGAACAATTTCACCATCGCGTTTGTGCCATGATAGAGCGGACGCGTGTTGAGCTGGTGTTTGGCGTTGTAGCGTTCCAACAGCGATTTGCTGCCGATGTCTTGGCAATCGCGTACCGCTTCTTCAATCAAACTGCCCAAAATATCGGCGCTTTCCAAACCCAAATTGAAACCGTGCGCGGTTACAGGGTGCATGCCGACTGCAGCGTCGCCGATGAGTGCGGCACGCGTGGTGCAGAAAGTGTTGGCGTGTACGCCAACCAGCGGATAAGTGTGTACGCTGTCGGCTTTTTCCATTTTGCCGAGCAAACCTTTGAGTTGCTGCTCGATGTCGGCAGCGAAATCTTCGTCAGACAAGGCGAGCAGAGCAGGGGCTTTGTCTGCGTCTATGGTAATCACGCAGTTGGTTAAATGTTCTTCCAAAGGCAGCAGCGCGAGCGTGCGGCCGTATTGAAAAAATTCCACAGCGGTGTGTTCGTTGGAAATTTCGTGGCGGAAACGGCACACGATGACGGTGCGACCGAAGTCGTGCATATCGGCGGCGATGCCGATTTGGCGACGCGTTTGTGAAAAACGGCTGTCGGCGCACACGAGCAAACGTGAACGCAAAACCTGTCCATTGTCCAACACGACTGTGGCTTCTTCGTCGGACGTTTTTGCCGTCTGCACTCCTGTGCCACACAATAAAGTTACATTATCTTGTTCGCAGACGGCATCGTATGCCGCTTGGCGAATATTGTGATTAGAAATCAAATTGCCCAAACGGTCGGTTGCGCCGCCGCGCGCGTGAGTCGGTTGCGGAAAATGCAGCTGATAAGACGAATCGCCGTCCCACACTTTCGCGTCTTTGAGCTGATAAATTTCGTCTGCTGGCACGCGTTGCCACATGCCCAGCTGCTCCATGATTTCTTTGGAACGATGAGTCAAAGCGATTTCGCGTCCATCATAGGCAGGCTGGGTGATGCTCTCGAGCGGACTTTTTTCAATGATGGTGATGGAAAGTGGCGCGTTGGCAAGGCGACGAGCGAAACTCAAACCTGCTGGGCCTGCGCCAACGATGATGATGTCTGAATAAGCATTCATTTTCTGCTCACGATTTCATTTTTGAACACACAATAAGAATGCGAAGCATAACAAAAAAACGCCCACTTGTGCCGACAAAAAACACAAAATTTGCCTAAAATCAGAGTGGCTTTTGTTATACTGCGAGCTATTTTTTAAAATTTTAAAGAAATATCGCGCCCAAAAACAGAAAGGATACCCATGAACCCAAACCACAAAACCGCCGCCACTTGGTGTCAAAACGCCAAAATCGCCGTGCATTATTTGTTGCCACAACTGGGATTCACGCGTTTGGCGGGTTGGTTTGCCGATAAAAAGTGGGGCAAACTCACGCACGCCGCCATTCAATTGTTCGCCAAAAAATACGGCATCAACTGGCAAGAAGCCGCCAAAAGCGAAGCGAAAGACTATGCTAGTTTCAATGAATTTTTCATTCGCCAACTCAAAGACGGTGCGCGTCCGATAGACGACAATCCTGCGCATTTGTGCTTGCCTGCAGACGGCAAAGTCAGCGAAGCAGGGCAAATTGAACGCGGTTTGCTGTTGCAAGCGAAAGGGCATTTTTTCACTTTAGACGCTTTGTTGGCGAACGATGCCGATTTGGTGCAAAAAATGCAAAATGGCAGTTTTTTAACGACTTATCTTTCGCCGAAAGACTATCATCGCGTGCATATGCCGTGTCGCGGCGTGTTGCGTAAAATGGTTTATGTTCCGGGCGATTTGTTTTCGGTGAACCCGTTTTTGGCGCAACACATTCCGAATTTGTTTGCCCGCAACGAGCGCGTGATTTGCGAATTTGACACCGAATTTGGCAGCATGGTGCAGATTTTGGTGGGCGCAACCATCACTGCCAGCATCAGCACGGTTTGGGCAGGCATCATCAATCCGCCGCGTGCGAAAGAAGTGAAAACATGGACTTATCCTGCAGACGGCACAAGTGCGATTGTGTTGGAAAAAGGGCAAGAAATGGGCGCGTTCCGTTTGGGTTCGACCGTCATCAATGTGTTTGCCGAAAACAGCGTGCAACTGGCGGAACATTTGCAAGCAGGTGTGGCGGTGAAAATGGGTGAAACCATGGCGAAATCGGTGTCTATCGTTGAAAGCACCGAAACAGCAAATGAAACGGTAAACGAGACTGCAAGCGACACGCCAAGCGAAAACGCTTAAACGCAGGCTTATGCCGTCTGCAAGTTAAACATCACTGCAGACGGCATCGCACAAAAAAACGATGAAGAACACGAATTAAAGGACGAAAAATGGGTGCTTTGCACGATATTTTGCAACACAATCAAGAATTTGTGGAATCGGGCGAATACGCCAAATTTGCGACCAACAAATTTCCCGAGCGCGGTTTGGCGATTTTGTCGTGCATGGACGCGCGTATGGTGGAATTGTTGCCGCACGCTTTGGGGCTGAAAAACGGCGATGCCAAAATGATTAAAAACGCGGGCGCGCTGGTGTCGCATCCTTGGGGTTCGGTGATGCGCAGCTTGTTGGTGGCGGTGTTTGAGCTGAAAGTGAGCGAAATCATGGTGGTGGCGCATTATGACTGCGGTATGCGCGGCATGAACGCCGATTCTTTTTTGCACAAAGCCGCCGAGTTTGACATTCCCAACGACCGCATCACCACTTTGCGCAACGCAGGCATCGATTTGGACGGCTGGCTGGCGGGTTTTGACGACGTGGAAGACAGCGTGCGTCATACCGTGAGCATGATTCGTCGCCATCCGCTGATGCCGCAAAATATTGCGGTGCATGGTTTGGTGATACACCCGTCTACAGGCAAGCTGAATTTGGTGGTGGACGGCAACGCGGAATGCGCTTTATGAGCAGCAAATTCAATAAAATCGGCTTGTTTGGTGGCACATTCGACCCGATTCACAATGGACATTTACACATCGCGCGCTCCTTCGCCGATGAACTGAATTTGGATATGGTGGTGTTTTTGCCAGCAGGGCAACCGTATCACAAAAACAGCACGCAAACCGCCGCTGAACATCGTTTAGCCATGACCGAACTGGCGATTGCCGATGATGCGCGTTTTGCGGTGAGCGATTGTGATATGGTACGCTCGGGTGCAACTTATACCTTTGATACGGTGCAGATTTTTCGCCAACAATTTGCCCAAAGCCAGCTTTATTGTTTAATCGGCATGGACAGTTTGCTGAATTTGCACACTTGGAAAAACTGGCAAACTTTAGTCAAACAAGTGCGTTTTGCCGTTGCCGCCCGAGCAGGCGACAGCTTGGCAAAAGCACCTGCCGCTTTGCACGCGTGGTTGGGGCAAGCATTGCCAGCTGGCGATGTGCAAATGTTAAACGCCAGTGTCTACGACATCAGCTCCAGCGAAATTCGTGAACAAGCCAAGCAAGGCAAAGCGATAGACGCGTTTGTGCCGTCTGCAGTGGCGGATTATGTGCGACAACACAAACTTTATCGTTAAGCGAAGCGATTTGTTATAATGCCGCCCAACTTGAAATACACTCAAACGAATCAGGATAAATCAATGAACGAAACCGAATTACAAGACTTGCAAAAAATGGTCGACATCGCGGTGAACGCTTTGGAAGACATCAAAGCCAAAGACATCATCGTGTTGGACACCCACGAAAAAACCTCATTATTCGCCCGCATGATTATCGCCAGCGGCGACAGCACGCGTCAGTGTAAAGCCTTGGCGAACAATGTGGCGGTGGAACTCAAAGCCGCAGGTTTTGAAATTTTGAGCACCGAAGGCGAAGGCGGCGGCGAATGGACGCTGGTGGACGCTGGCGATTTGTTGGTGCATGTGATGTTGCCAGCGGTGCGCGATTTCTACGACATCGAAGCCTTGTGGGGCGGCGAAAAACCGTCTTTCCATGCAGGTGCAGCCAAACCTTGGCACGCCGCCGATGCGAACTAAATGAAAGCCATCGGCTTTTAACCGTAAAAAATACGATGCCGTCTGCGACTCAATGTCAACTGCAGACGGCATTTTTATTGCCTGAAAACTTGAAAAGCACACAAGCAACCCTATATTGCCGCTCATGATGAAATTTCGTTTCCCATTTAGCAAAAAAGGCAAAACCATGACAGAAACAAACGAAACTCCAGTTGAAGAGAATGTAAGCACCGCCGAAGCAACAGAAGCGGCGGAAACTCAAGAAACCACGCCGCCAACTTACGAAGAATTGCAAGAACGCGTTGCCGAGTTAGAAGGTCAATTGAAAGACGAACAATTGCGCGGTTTGGCGAATGAACAAAATTTGCGCCGTCGTCATCAAGAAGAAATTGTTGCCACGCATAAGTTTGCAGGACAAAAATTCGCCGCCGAAATTTTGCCTGTGAAAGACTATTTGGAAATGGCTCTGTTAGACCAAAGCGGCAATTTTGATGCTTTGAAAATGGGCGTACAAATGACGCTGAACGAGTTGCAAAAAGCGTTTGACGCAACCCAAATCAAAGAAATCAATCCAAACGTGGGCGACAAATTAGACCCACATCAACATCAAGCGATGCAAGCGGAAGAGTCGGAACAAGAAGCCAACAGCATTTTGCGCGTGCTGAAAAAAGGCTACAGCATGAACGAGCGTGTGTTGCGTCCTGCGATGGTGGTGGTGGCAAAAGCTGCTGAAAACGCAGAAGCCAGCGAATAATTCATCGCGCAAATGATGAAGCAAGTGCAGACGGCATTGCATGGTGAAAACCGTTTGCAAAACAGTTAAGATTTTGATTTTAAAATCAAAGATTTTGTAAAAATTTTTATTTTGCCACTTGAAAAGCAATCAAACTGCCTTACTTTGCAGACCAAGACGCAA
>JAUNMN010000032.1:0-11438 GCA_030531795.1 Neisseria sp. | reverse complement strand
TATTTTGCCACTTGAAAAGCAATCAAACTGCCTTACTTTGCAGACCAAGACGCAACGGTGAACAAAGTTTTAAAAAACACGGTTTGCCGTCTGCACATGAAACTTTTCAAGTGAAATTCAATGAGTGAAATTCAATATTTTTAGGAGCAAAACACATGGCAAAAGTAATCGGTATTGACTTGGGTACAACCAACTCATGCGTAGCCGTTTCAGAAAACGGTCAAACTAAAGTGATTGAAAACGCCGAAGGCGCGCGCACCACGCCTTCAATCATTGCCTACTTGGATGGCGGCGAAATTTTGGTGGGTGCGCCTGCCAAACGCCAAGCGGTTACCAACGCGAAAAACACCGTTTACGCGGCGAAACGCTTAATCGGTCATAAATTTGAAGACAAAGAAGTGCAACGCGACATCGAAACCATGCCTTTTGAAATCATCAAATCGGCAAACGGCGATGCTTGGGTGAAAGCACAAGGCAAAGAGTTGTCGCCACCACAAATTTCTGCAGAAGTGTTGCGCAAAATGAAAGAAGCGGCTGAAGCGTATTTGGGCGAAAAAGTGACTGAAGCGGTGGTAACCGTGCCTGCTTACTTCAACGACAGCCAACGTCAAGCCACTAAAGACGCAGGTCGCATCGCGGGTTTGGACGTGAAACGCATCATCAACGAGCCGACTGCAGCTGCTTTGGCATTCGGTATGGACAAAGTGAATGATGGCAGCGACCGTAAAATTGCGGTTTACGACTTGGGTGGCGGTACATTCGACATCTCGATTATTGAGATTGCCGATGTTGACGGCGACAAACAATTTGAAGTGTTGGCAACCAATGGCGACACATTCTTGGGTGGCGAAGACTTCGACCAACGCATTATCGATTTCATCATCGCCGAGTTCAAAAAAGAACAAGGTATTGATTTGAAAGGCGACCCAATGGCAATGCAGCGCGTGAAAGAAGCTGCTGAAAAAGCCAAAATCGAGTTGTCTAGCGGTCAGCAAACCGAAATCAACTTGCCATACATCACCATGGACGCGACTGGTCCAAAACACTTGGTGTTGAAAATCACCCGTGCCAAATTCGAGAGCTTGGTGGAAGATTTGATTGCACGCTCAATCGAACCTTGCCGCATCGCTTTGAAAGACGCTGGTTTGTCGGCAAGCGATATTGATGATGTGATTTTGGTGGGCGGTCAAACGCGTATGCCAAAAGTACAAGATGCGGTGAAAGAGTTCTTTGGCAAAGAGCCACGCAAAGACGTGAACCCTGATGAAGCGGTTGCGGTGGGCGCGGCAATTCAAGGCGAAGTATTGGGCGGCGGTCGCAATGACGTGTTGTTGTTGGACGTTACCCCATTGTCTTTGGGCATTGAAACCATGGGCGGTGTGATGACCAAATTGATTCAGAAAAACACCACAATCCCAACCAAAGCAGCGCAAACTTTCTCAACTGCGGCAGACAATCAATCGGCAGTAACGATTCATGTGTTGCAAGGCGAACGCGACCGTGCCGATGCCAATAAATCTTTGGGTCAATTCAACTTGGGCGACATCGCACCCGCACCACGCGGCGTGCCACAAATTGAAGTGACTTTTGACATCGATGCCAACGGCATTTTGCACGTTTCAGCCAAAGACAAAGGCACAGGCAAAGCAGCCAACATCACCATTCAAGGTTCTTCTGGTTTGAGCGAAGAAGAAATCGAGCGCATGGTGAAAGACGCGGAAGCCAATGCGGAAGAAGACAAAAAATTGACTGAATTGGTGGCATCACGCAACCAAGCTGAAGCCTTGATTCACTCAGTGAAAAAATCTTTAGACGAACACGGCGACAAATTGTCGGCAGACGAAAAAGCGGCGATTGAAAGCGCATTGACCGAAGCTGAAGAAGCGGTTAAAGGCGATGATAAAGCAGCGATTGATGCTAAAGCTGAAGAGTTGGGTAAAGCCAGCCAAAAATTAGGCGAAATCGTTTACGCTCAAGCGCAAGCAGAAGCCAACGGCGAAGCAAGTGCGGCGGACGCTGGCAACAGTAAAAAAGACGATGATGTGGTGGATGCCGATTTTGAAGAAGTGAAAGACGATAAAAAATAATCGTTTGAACGGTTTTCAATAAACGATGCCGTCTGCAGTTTGAATGTGAACTGCAGACGGCATTTTTGTGTTCAAAACAGGCTTTTGTTTTGCCAAAACAGGCTGAAACCGCTATCCTTGCGCCTTTGTTTGATTTTCTCTAATGACCCAAAATGAATATTACCCAAATCATTGCCGATGAATTATCGGTTGGTGTTGCCCAAATTGAAGCGGCGGTTGCCTTGTTGGACGAAGGTGCGACTGTGCCGTTTATCGCCCGTTATCGCAAGGAAATTACTGGCGGTTTGGACGACACACAGTTGCGCACTTTGGCGGAGCGTTTGCAATATTTGCGTGAACTTGCCGAGCGCAAAATCACGGTGTTAAACAGCATCGCCGAGCAAGGCAAACTCACGCCCGAGTTGCAGACGGCAATCGATGCCTGCCAAAACAAAACCACACTGGAAGATTTGTATTTGCCATACAAACCGAAACGCCGCACCAAAGCACAAATCGCGCGCGAAAACGGTTTGCAGGCATTGGCGGACTTATTGTTTACTCAGCCCGAAACCAAGCCTGAAACCGCTGCGGCGGATTTTGTGAACGAAAACGTTGTCGATATCAAAGCGGCGTTAGACGGTGCACGTGCGATTTTGATGGAACAATTCGCCGAAGATGCAGACTTAATCGGACAATTACGCGAACGTTTGTGGCAAATCGGCGAAGTTCATGCCCAAGTGATTGCGGGTAAAGAACCTGAAGGCGAAAAGTTCAGCGATTATTTTGACCATAGAGAAGCGATTAAAAATATGCCCAGTCATCGTGCTTTGGCGATTTTGCGTGGACGCAATGAAGGCATTTTGCAGACGGCACTCAAATATCAGCCAGACGAAACGCCGATTACCGAAATCAGTGAATTTGAACATACCATCGCCAGCCATTTTGGCATTGCCGACAAAGGGCGTGCTGCTGATAAATGGTTGCGTGATACCGTGCGTTTGACGTGGCGGGCGAAAATTTTCTTGTCGCTGGAATTGGAAGCGTTCAATCGTTTGAAAGACGAGGCGGACAGCGATGCGATTACGGTTTTTTCTCGTAATTTAAAAGATTTATTGCTTGCTGCACCAGCAGGGCGTTTGCCGACTTTGGGTTTAGACCCAGGATTCAGAACAGGGATTAAAGTGGCGGCGGTGGACGATACGGGCAAACTGTTGGAAACCGCAGTCGTGTATTTGCATCAAGAAAACAATGCCTTAAACACATTGTCGCAATTGCTCAAACGCCATCAAATCCGCTTAATCGCCATCGGCAACGGCACAGCAAGTCGCGAAACCGACAAATTGGCAGGCGATTTGCTCAAAATGGTGGGGACAAATGATGTGCATAAAATCGTGGTGAGCGAAGCGGGTGCATCGGTTTATTCGGCATCGGAATTGGCGGCGAACGAGTTCCCTGATTTGGATGTGAGTTTGCGCGGGGCGGTGTCGATTGCTCGCCGTTTGCAAGACCCGCTGGCGGAATTGGTGAAAATCGACCCGAAATCTATAGGCGTGGGGCAATATCAACACGATGTGAACCAAGCACAATTGGCAAAATCGCTGGATGCGGTGGTGGAAGATTGCGTGAACGCGGTGGGTGTGGACGTGAATACCGCTTCCGTGCCTTTGTTGGCACGCATTTCGGGTTTGAACGCAACTTTGGCGAAGAATATTGTCGCTTATCGCGATGCCAACGGCGCGTTTGCCAACCGCAAAGCATTGTTGAAAGTGCCACGTTTGGGCGAAAAAACCTTTGAGCAAGCGGCAGGATTTTTGCGCATTAATGGCGGCAGCGAACCTTTAGACGCGAGTGCGGTACACCCTGAAGCCTATGGCGTGGTGGAAAAAATGTTGGCAAAACAAGGTGTTCAGGCAAGCGAGTTAATCGGCAAACGCGAACACATCAGCCAAATTCGTGCCAGCGATTTCATTGACGAGCGCTTTGGTTTGCCAACGATTTTGGACATTTTGGCGGAATTAGAAAAACCAGGGCGCGACCCACGCGGTGCGTTCCAAACCGCCACTTTTGCAGACGGCATCAATGAAATCAGTGATTTGCAAGTGGGCATGATTTTGGAAGGTGTGGTGTCGAATGTGGCGAATTTCGGCGCGTTTGTGGACATCGGCGTGCATCAAGACGGTTTGGTGCACATTTCCGCGCTGGCAAATCGTTTCGTTGCCGACCCGCGCGAAGTGGTGAAAGCAGGTGATGTGGTGAAAGTGAAGGTGTTGGAAGTGGATGCGGCACGCAAACGCATTGCCTTGACCATGCGTTTGGACGATGAAACAAGCGAAAAACGTGAAAAACGCAGCGACAAACCGCGTTCACAAGGTTTTGACCACAAAGCAAAATCTTCACGCCAACCGCAACCGAGTAATTCGGCAATGGCAGATGCGTTTGCCAAATTGAAGCGTTGATTGTTGTAAGGAAAATAGCAAATGCCGTCTGCAGTTTGAATGTGAACCGCAGACGGCATTTTGTTTGGAAAATGATTTGGTGCGTTTACGCCAAATCGCCTTGCGCTGCTTGCTGCAAACGTTCGGCAAAACTGCTCAAATTAACCTGTGCTTTAGCTGCAGCGGCAATCGCGTCTTCCACTGAAATGCCGTTTTGCACCGCGTGATACGCCCAAAGCAAAGACGAGCGCGTACCCGTGCGGCAATAAGCAAGCGTGGGCGTGTCGCTGTTTTGCAATAATTGCTGAAATTGTGCCACGTCCGCCGCGCTGATTTGGCTGGCAACCACGGGCTGATGATGAAACGTTTGCGCATCGGTGTTTGCCAACCAGTTTTGCACTTGCTCAAAACTGGCTTGCCCCGCTTCTTCGCCGTCGGGGCGATTGCAAATCACCGTTTTAATGCCCAACTGTTTGGCTTGTTCGGCATCGGCTTCGCTTAATTGCGGCGCGATGTACAGGTTTTCGGTCAATTGATAAATGCTCATTTGCGGTTTCCTTTTTTTTTAAAAAATGAACGAAAATTCAAAATGTTAAATTTAATTTGCTGCAATCCAAGTTTGCAAAAGTGCTTCATCGGCAAGGCGCACTAAAGCGGTGTCGGCAGCAGCGGTTTGTACGCGCAATTCGGTTTCGTGCAATACGCCTTGACGGAAATAGTGAACACGCAACACATCGCCCACGCGGTATTTTGCCCACTGTGTCGCAAAATCGGTGCACGCGTAGCCATTGATGGCGATGATTTTGTCATGCGGACTTAAACCTGCATTTTGCGCCGAACCGTCGCTGAATACTTGGCTTAATTTGATGCCGTCTGCGGTTTGGCTGAACTTTGCACCGAAATCGGTGGCAACTTTGTTGTCATCGGGAAAACTGGCGACACAATCGCCGCCGTGGCTGCGTGGCAGTGCGTGCCATTGCAAATCAACGCCCACGCTTGCTAGGCATTCAGCAAGCGGCGAATCTTGTGTGCTGTACAAAGCCAGTTCAAAAAAGTCTTGTAAATTCAATCCAGTGATTTCTTGGCAACGCACTTGCCATTGTTTTTCGGCAATGCCTTCGCCCGTGTTTACCCAGTCTTGGTATAAAACACGCATCACATCGTCCAGCGAATATTGATTTTGGCTGCGTTGGCGTATGGTCAAATCCAAACACAGCGCGGCGATTGCGCCTTTTTGATAGTAGCTGACAATCGCGTTCACCGAATTTTCGTCTTGTTTGTAGTATTTGTGCCACGCGGCAAAGCTTGATTCGGCAAGGGTTTGCACGTTTTTGCCTGCGCCTTGTTGCACGCGCGTGAAGTTTTTTGCCAACAATTTCAAGTAGCGTTCAGGGCTAATCACGCCGCTACGCACTAAAAACAAATCATCGTAATATGAAGTGATGCCTTCAAACGCCCACAGCTGCTCGGTGTGGCTTTCGCTGTCTAATTGATACGGCACGAAGGCAGCAGGTTTGATGGATTTGACGTTCCACGCGTGAAAATATTCGTGCGAACACAAACCGAGCAGCTGGATATAAGCGTCGCTGGCTTCGCCCATGCCGTCTGCAGGCAGCGAATGACGGTCGCAATGCAAGGCGGTGCTGCTGATGTGTTCCAAACCGCCGTAAATATTGTCGCCCAAATACAACAAAAATAAATATTCGCCAAACGGGGCAGGGCGCGGAAACATTGCCAACTCTTGTTCGCAAATTTTCTGCAAATCTTGGCAAAAACGTTGGCGGTCAAAATCGGCATAATGTCCGCTCAAAGCCACGCGATGCGTGATGCTGTCTGCAACAAACGATAAAATTTCTAAATCGCCCATTTCCACTGGGTGGTCTATCAATTCAGCATACGATGAAGCGAAAAATTGTTTTAAATCAGCCTGTTGTTTGGGTAAAGTGGTGGCGATTTGCCAGTGGCTTGGCAAGTTTTCAAATTGCAGCGTGTGCGTTTCGTTTTCACGATTTTTGACGCGCAAAAACAAGCACGCGCCATCAAAAAAGCCGCGTTCCGTGTCCAAAAAAGATGAACGAACCGACATATCCAAAGCGTAAACCGTGTAGCAAATTTGCCATGAACCTTGTTCATTATCGGCAAGCCAACGATTTTTATTCAATTGTGTCAAAGATTTAGCTTTGCCGTTGCAGCTGGCTTCTATCGTGATGATGTTTTTGCAAAAATCACGAATCATGTAGCTGCCAGGAACCCAGTTTGCCAAACTCAATTCGATGTTTTCGTTTCGCGTGTGTTCAAAAGAAAGCGTGATGTGCCAAAGGTGTTTTTTCGGCTCGGGGCGTAGAGAAAAATGCAACATAAAATCGGCTTTGTTAAGAAATGTAACAGATTTACAGCCTTGTTTGATGTGTGTCAAGTATCGGTTTGCATAAAGTCTATACCCTTACAAGCCGTAGGGAAATAACTTAATTTGCCGTCTTTGCGAAACGATTTAGCAGTAATTTATTTGGTGTGTAGGGTGGTTTTGATTTAAAATACCGCCGTTTCAGCTACTGCTTTCTCTGTTTATAGAGTGAAAGGTGGCGTAAAATTAAGAAAAATCAGTTCAGTTTTGCCGCAAGGTTTTGCAGACGGCATCACGAAAATTGATAAATAATGTTAATTGCCATGTTTTATGGAGACTTTCATGGAAACGCAAACTTATAACTACAAGGTGGTGCGCCAATTTGCCATCATGACTGTAGTTTGGGGGATTGTGGGTATGTTGGTCGGCGTGATTGCTGCCGCTCAACTGTTTGCGCCTGCACTTGACCTGACCAATATCGGCCCATGGTTTCACTTTGGTCGTATTCGTCCATTGCACACCAATGCAGTGATTTTTGCCTTTGGTGGCTGTGGTTTATTTGCCACATCTTACTATGTTGTTCAGCGTACTTGTAATGTGCGTTTGTTCGGCGGCAACATCTTGCCAGCCATCACATTCTGGGGTTGGCAGCTGATTATCGTGTTGGCAGCCATCACTTTGCCTTTGGGCTACACATCAGGCAAAGAATACGCAGAGTTGGAATGGCCAATCGATATTTTGATTGCTGTAGTGTGGGTGGTTTATGCCATTGTATTCTTTGGCACAGTCGCTACGCGTAAAGTGAAACACATTTACGTTGCCAACTGGTTCTATGGCGCATTCATCATCGCCGTTGCCTTGTTGCACATCGTGAATAACTTGGCGATTCCTGTTGGTCCAATGAAATCATACTCAATCTATTCAGGCGCAATCGATGCGATGATGCAATGGTGGTATGGTCATAATGCAGTGGGTTTCTTCTTAACTGCGGCATTCTTGGGCATGATGTATTACTTCGTACCGAAGCAAGCAGGTCGTCCTGTTTACTCATATCGCTTGTCTGTGGTGCACTTCTGGGCTTTGATTTTCACTTATATGTGGGCAGGTCCACACCACTTGCACTACACCGCATTGCCTGACTGGACGCAATCTTTGGGTATGGTGTTGTCTTTGATTCTGTTTGCACCGTCTTGGGGCGGTATGATTAACGGCATCATGACTTTGTCTGGCGCATGGCACAAATTGCGTACCGACCCGATTTTGAAATTCTTGGTGGTGTCTTTGTCGTTCTACGGTATGTCAACCTTTGAAGGTCCGATGATGTCAATCAAGAGCGTGAATGCTTTGAGCCACTACACCGACTGGACAGTGGGTCACGTACACGCAGGTGCTTTGGGTTGGGTTGGCTTTGTAACCATCGGTTCGATTTACTACTTGATTCCGCGTTTGTTCGGTCGCAAAGAAATGTACAGCATCAAATTGATTGATGCGCACTTCTGGATTGCAACCATCGGTGTGGTGTTGTACATCGCATCAATGTGGATTTCAGGCGTGATGCAAGGTTTGATGTGGGGTGCATTGAATGATGACGGCACATTAACTTACTCATTCGTTGAATCAGTAAAAGCCAGTATGCCTTTCTATGTGATTCGTTTTACGGGTGGCTTGTTGTATTTAAGCGGTATGTTCCTGATGGCGTACAACGTATACCGTACAGTTATCGGTGGCAAGCCAGTTGATGCAGAGATTCCTGCTGTATCACATGCTCATCACTAATAAGAAAGATAGGCTACCAAAATGAAATTACAATCATTAGTTGAAGAAAAAGTTGGCGTACTGATTGTGTTCACCTTTTTAGTGGTGAGCGTGGGTTTGCTGATTGAAGTGATTCCTTTGTTCTTCTCGCCAGCAGTTACCAAACCGATTGAAGGTGTCAAACCTTATTCGGCACTGCAAGTGGCAGGTCGCGATGTGTACATTCGTGAAGGCTGTTATAACTGCCACTCACAAATGATTCGTCCATTCCGTGCCGAAACCGAGCGTTATGGTCATTACTCTGTGGCAGGTGAATCGGTTTACGACCATCCATTCCAGTGGGGTTCTAAACGTACAGGTCCAGATTTGGCGCGTGTAGGTGGTCGTTATTCAGACGAATGGCATCGTATTCACCTGTTGAATCCGCGTGATGTTGTGCCAGAGTCTAATATGCCTGCTTTCCCATGGTTGGCGCGTAACAAGGTTGACCCTGAAACAACCATTCGCAATATGGAAGGTTTGCGTGCAATTGGCACACCTTACACTGATGAAGATTTGAAAAAAGCAGCGGAAGAGTTGAAAAACAAATCTGAATTGGACGCTGTCATCGCCTATTTACAAGGCTTAGGCTTGGCATTGAAAAACGTAAGGTAACATCATGGATATTAACGATGCACGCAGCCTATTTACCGTATGGGTTTTCGTCAGCTTTGTATTGGTTTTATACATTGTGCTGAGTAAGCGTAATAAGAAAAATTACGATGATGCTTCGCAAAGCATCATGAACGACAACGATACGCCAGATAATGCTGTCGCATCCGATAATAACCGTGATAACGGAGCGAAATAATGAACACAACTTCTAATTTTACCAGTAGCTTTTGGAGCTATTACATTATTGCCATTGTGGTATTGAGTATGATTGGCTTGGTGTGGCTGTTGCTGTCACAAAACAAAGTCAAAGCACCGCCCAAGGGCGAAGACGTGAAAACCATGGGTCATGAGTGGGACGGTATTGAAGAATACAACAACCCTCTGCCGCGTTGGTGGTTTTATCTCTACTTATTAACCGTTGTTTTCGGTATCGGTTATTTGTTGGCTTACCCAGGTTTGGGCGACTTTAAAGGTTTCTTAAACTGGACAAGCGACAATCAATACCAAAAAGAAGTGCAGACGGCACAAGCGAACTACGGTCCAGTGTATGCCAAGTTTGCCAAAATGCCGATTGAGCAAGTGGCAAAAGACCCGCAAGCACAACGCATCGGTAAGAATATGTTTGATACTTACTGTATTCAATGCCACGGCTCGGACGCTAAAGGCTCAAAAGGTTTTCCAAATTTGACCGACCACGACTGGTTGTGGGGCGGTACGCCTGAAAAAATTCAGGAAACCATCGCCAACGGCCGTACTGGCGTGATGGCAGCTTGGGGTCCGGCTTTGGGTGAAGAGCGTGTGAAAGACGTTGCCAACTACGTTTTGTCTTTGTCTAAACCAAAAGACGCTTATGACGAAGAACGTGCTGCACGCGGTAAGATTTTGTTTAATGGCGGCCCTGCCAACTGTTTCACTTGCCACGGCGATAAAGGTCAAGGCGTACAAGGTTTAGGCCCGAATTTGACAGACGATATTTGGTTGTGGGGCGGTTCGCAAAAAGCGATTATCGAAACCATCACCAGCGGTCGTCATAACCAAATGCCAGCTTGGAACACTTTCTTGGATAAAGACAAATTACACATCTTGACTGCCTACGTTTGGGGCTTGTCGCACAAAGATGGTAAAGCGCATCCAAGCGATACTGAAAACTTAATCGGTGGCAAAACTTCTGCCAAAGCTGCAGAACCAGCAGCATCAACACCTGCCGCGGCAGCTGCTTCTGAAACCGCTACTCCCGCAGCACCAGCAGCTGACAAAGCAGATGTAACGTTTGACACTAAAGCAGGTACAGGTGTAGCAACATTCTACTTCGCGACAGCGAAAAGCGATGTGGCAGACAATGCAGCAAGCGTGGTTGCTGATGTGATTCGCGCAGGCAAAGAAGGCAAAAAACTGGTTGTGAGCGGTTTCGCGGACAGCACAGGCAATGCCGCTGCTAATGCGGAATTGTCTAAAAAACGCGCTCAATCTGTGAAAGCATTCTTTGAGGCACAAGGTGTGAAAGCAGAAAACATTGAGTTGCGCAAACCTGAAAACACCACAGGTGCACAAGGCGATGCAGCAGCAGGTCGTCGCGTTGAAGTGAAAATTGAAGGTTAAGCCGAAAACGAAAAACTGCCCGAAAGGGCAGTTTTTTTGTGGTTGAAATTTTATCGATAGGACTGTTTACAAATGTTTTATTTGAACAATCATGCCGTCTGCAGATGAAGTGCAGACGGCATCTTTGATTTTATCTTTTTGTTGTGAACATTTACTCGGCTTCAAAGGGCGTATCTTTCATAATAGCCTGAATGTTTGCCAACTCACTTAAAGCCACTTGCCACGCGGCATCTAGTTGCTCGCAAGCTTGATTTTCCGCCTTAATGCCAAACTCAATTTGTGCAGGAACGGTTTTGCCGTCTGCAGTTTCGCATGCCACGCTGGGCAGGCTAAACGTGCGCACGCCCACAAACTCGCGTTCAATCTTTTCCATAATCGGCGTGATTTTCGATTCCGCTTGTCCAAGCAAATAAACCGCTTTTTGTTCGCTGCGGTATTGATGAAAATGCTCCGCGTAATAAGTGTCCAAAACCCAGCGCGCCATCGGCTGCGCCATCACAGGAAATCCAGGGAAAAAATAATGTTCGCGTATGCTGAACCCCGCCACTGAATTATACGGATTCGGAATCAAATCCACGCCTTCAG
>JAUNMN010000031.1 GCA_030531795.1 Neisseria sp. | reverse complement strand
GCAACAGCCAAACCGTCATCGCGCCAACAGACGAAACATGGCAACAACTGCAGACAGCATTTGGTTGGCACAACATCGCGCCCTAACGCTTTTCTCGGTTTTCCTGATTATTCTTGTCCGCTTCATTCGTTCGCCCAACAAAAACCCCTTTAATCCGCAGATTAAAGGGGTTTATTTTCGTTCAATTCATCAAACGCTTATTGCCAGAAATAGCCCACAGAAGCCGAGCCGCTCACGGCTTTCTTCGTGTTCGCTCCGATGGCAAACTTCACGCCCACTTTGCCGTTATCCGACAAGCTAGAGAAGCCCACAGCCAAGCCTGATTGACCTTTGTGATGACCGACACCAGCCGTTACCACGCTTTGACCTTCACGATACGCCTGCATTAAACCAGCCACTGCCAATGCTGAAGCTGTACCTGCATTTTGCTCATCTTCCATATCATCTAAACGGTTAGAGATATTTGTACCCAAGGCTTTCAACTGGCTCACGTTCACTGCATCGGTATCGGCAACACCAGCCGCCACGTTAGTGATTTGTTTGCCACCAGCATCAATGCCCGTCGTACTCATAGACGGGCCATTCACCACAGAGATTGATGTTGTCGCTGCGACTGCACCTGCATTTACAGCCGTTGCATTGACTGTTGTAGCGTTCACATCCGTCGCATCTACATTGGTAAACGTTACATTATTTGCGGTTGCAAAAGTAATGGTTGTGCCTTCTTGTTTAGCAATCAAGTTTTTACCTGATTGCAAAGTCAAGGTGTCGCCAGCACCAACGCTTGCATTTTCTTTGCCTTTTTGGTCGGCAAATTCAGTTGTATCTGAACCAATGGTTACATTGTGAGAAACGGCATTCACCAATTTCACCGCATCGCCAGCAGTTAAGAATGTGCTGTCTGCATTTGCAGTCGGTGCAACGGCTTTACCTGTCGCATCAACAGTAACCGCATCGCTTTGTGCTGTACCAGCCGTGCTAAAGCCAGCTTTGTTCACTTCAACGGTGTAAACAGGGGCATCAGCTGTGCCAGTGTTGGTAACGCTTGTGGTTGTACCGTTATTCAACACAGTTGGCGTGCCATTGCCGCCTGTATTAACCGCATACAATTTGCCGTCTGTGCCTACTTTAATGGTTGTACCATCAACATTCACATTGAAGGTAACGTTAGACACTTCACCATTTGTGGTAACAACATTCGCCACTGTGCCAGTGCCATTGACAAAGTTCACAGTGTTATAAGGCGTTACAAAGTCTTTCGCTGCACCGTTGTTTTGCAAGTTCCAACCTGCGTTCAACACATCGCCCAAAGTTGCGGCTTGGGTAACATTGATGCTGGTTGGGTCAATGCTTTGTGAAGTTGCTGTTGCACCATTATCATCAACCACAGTTTTGAATTGTGAAGCTGTTGGCAAGGCTGCGTTCAAGCCTGTAATGGTGTTGTTTGCAATCGTGATTGCGTCATAGCCTGCAATAGTTGGCTGAACGGTGATTGAGCCGTTGGCATTCACGCTGGTAAATGACACATCATTCGCGGTTGCAAAAGTAATCGTTTTGCCGTCTTGTTTCGCAATCAAGTTTTTGCCTGATTGCAAAGTCAAAGTGTCACCTGCACCAACGCTTGCATTTTCTTTGCCTACTTGGTCAGCAAATTCGTCTTTGGTAGAACTAATCGTTACATTGTGAGAAACCGCATTTACCAAGTTTACAACAGCATCAGCCGTTAAGAATGTGCCATTTGCGTTTATTGTTGGCGCAACAGCTTTGCCTGTCGCATCAACAGTAACCGCATTGCTTTGTGCTGTACCAGCCGTGCTGAAGCCAGTTTTGTTCACTTCCACAGTGTAAACAGGGGCATCAGTCGTGCCAGCGTTGTTCACCGTTGTGGTTGTGCCGTTTGCCAATGATGTAACGGTGTTGGTGTCTGCCGTCTGCACTGCAGTCAATTGACCAGCGTCGTTTACTTTAATGGTTGTGCCATCAACTGCCACGCCGATGTCTAAAATGTAGTTATCGCTTGTGCTTGTGCCGTTAGCAGTAACGGTTACGCCATTTTTACCAATAAAGTTCAAGGTATTACCTGGGTTTACTTTGCCGTCGTTCACTGCCGCACCGCTCGCCTGAACATTCCAGAAGCTGTCGTTTACGGCACTTGCTACCGTGCCAACTGTCGCTAAAGCCGATGCGATTTTTGGTGTAGAAATCGTACCGCTTGCCGTGTTGGTCAAATCTTCGGTTGCAATGCTTGGCAAGCTCACGTCATATTTCACTGTGGTTACATTGTCTACGATCGTTACGTTGGCTGTGGTGTTGTTGCCGTCTGCAAACACCACTTGATTGCCTGCTGTTACCACATCTTTTAAGTTTACTATGCTGTTTTCATACACGCGCCAACCTGCACCGTTAATCGCACTTGCCACAGTCGTTGTGTTCACCAAGTTCGGTGTGCCTGCTTTGTCAGCACCAGCGGTTACAGAGCCGTCTACATTTGGCGTAATGGTGTTGGTTGTCGTGATATTGTTGGTAACGATGTAAAGCTGCGAACCGTTAATCGCTTCGGTTGAACTTGCTGAAATATTGCCTGCGGCAACGTTGATGATTTTACGTTCATCGCCAGCTGCACCAATGCTTACAAACTTACCGTTGTTATTATCAAAATCTCCCTTCGCTACACCAACAAATCCACCATAATTAACCCCGTTAATTATTGCCGAAGTAACCGTTTCAATAGTATGCGACCCAGAAGTTTTTGAGTTTCTTCCTAAAACCACCGAACCGTCTAATTCCACACCAACATCAACGTTACTACCAAATACAAAACTACCATTGCTCAAAATAACATTTTGGCTACCCACAGCATAAGAGTTTTCACCCAACACATGATTATCGCTACCAATCGCATAACTAGAACCACTAACAAAATTACGATAGCCAAACGCACCAGTAATCTGACCATCTACAAAATTACTGTATCCCACAGCAGTTGAAAAATGACCACTTACTGATGTATTTTCACCAATCGCAGTAGAACCATTGCCAATAGCAATAGCTTTTCGCCCCATAGCAATCGTGCCATTACTTTGCGCCCTTGAGCTTGTACCAATGGCGATAGACGCATTGCCTGTTGCACGAGCACCAGCGCCGATTGCTGTGGCATTTAAATGATTTGCCAATGACACATTACCAATCGCAATGGCATTTTCAGGGGCAACTGTGCCGTCTGCAGCTAGGTTGGCGATGTCGCGGTTGATTGCCGTTAATGCCGATTGCAACATATTCAAACGCTGTTCGGCTTTGTTTAAGCTGTACAAACTGTTCACGTTTGGCGTGGCGAGATAGGTGGCTTTTGAGGTTTTGATGGCTTCGGTTTGGGCGTTGATGGCGGTTTCCAAATCGGTTTTGACGGTGTTCAGCAATGCCGCATCGGCGCTTAATGTGCCGCCTGCACGCGCTTGATTACCCAATGCCACGCTGTTATTAGAAAGCGATAAAGTGCTGTTACCAATAGCCACCGATGAGTTGGTGCGGGCTTGGGTGAAGGCGGTATTTCCAGCGAAATTATCGGTAATCAAAAGTGTCATAACGCCCGTGCCAGCCCAACCGCCTGCGCTGGCATTGCTGCCCAACGCCACACTAGTAAAACTACGAGCTGTCGCGTTCGCGCCCATTACTGAAGAATAACGCGCACCAGGGAAAGCTGTGGCACTATTTCCCACAACCGAACTGCCTTGTGCATTGTGAATCAAAGCATTTGAACCCAACACAGTTGCATAATCACTGTTTGTAACGCGTGCATATGAGCCAACAGCCGTTGCCCCTTCACGCCAACCAAACGTTGTGGAATTGAACGGGTCAGCAACCGCACCTGAACCAATCGCCGTGCTGTGGGTGTAGGCTTCTGATTTCGCACCCACGGCTGTGGTAAACACTTCGCCATAAGTTGCCGCCGCGGCATCGTAAGATTTAGAACCGCCTGTTACGCCATGTCCAAGCAACACCGCGCCCAAACCTGCATCTTCCGTAATCTGATTGCCAATCAAAATATTGCCTTGTTTGGCAGAAATATTCGCAATATTCGTTAAATTTGCAGGCGCGGTAACCGAAGAATGACCAATCACAATGTGGTCACCGCCTTCCACCAAACCTGCGTTAATCGCCACCGAATTATTGCCTTTAATTGTGGCATTTTCGCCAATCGCCAAATTGTGCGTGGCGTTCGCTGCCATTGCCGTGCCTTGTTTTATCCAGTTTTGCGTGTTGGCTAAATGACCAATCGCGATGCTCGCCGCCGTGTTACTGGCTGCCGCAGTGCCGATGGATGTTGTGTTGTCAAACGTCGTTGCCGCGCCCGCGCCGATGGCAATCGTACCATTTGCCGCTACATTTGCATTGCGACCAATCACAGTGTTGTTTGCCAAAGTCGCTGCCGTCTGCATTGCCGACTCTCCAATCAACACGCTGCCGCCGTTCGCATCTTTATGCGTTTCCAAATAAGCAGGCGTTCCTGTTGCAATCACATTCGCTGCCGAAGCCACGCCCGAACCCAAAACCGCCGCCACAGCAGCAGCCACCGTAGCCACTTTTGCTGACTTGGTTTTGCCTTGCGCTTTCGCCATTTCAGACACCACAGTCCAAGTGCCTGTTGCTACGTTAAACACCACTTTAAAAATCTGATTCATTGCTAGACTCCCCCTAGATTTGGTTCAATTTAATGATTTGCCAAAGCAAAGACTTTTCGTCTAAATCTTTGTTTCCAAACCATCAATTTTATGCCTCGCAATCATAAGACACAACAGCACACAACTGCTTGAAAATCATGAATTTTCGGCTATTTTGTCGCAAAAATGACTCGTGAAGGGGGGGGTAGATAAGATTTTGTTTTTAAATGATTTTATTTAAACGCTTGAAAATGGTTAAAAATAGCAATCACTGGCTAAATGATAACTAATTCATCATTATTTGATGCATGTCAAATAATTGAAATGACGTGTAATGCCGTCTGCGCTTGTCAGGAAATCTCCAGAACGCAAATGCAGACGGCATCGGTTAGCTGAAAATCTGCTTCAAATCCGAAACCCCAAAACAAATCAAAAGCCAAATAAAAAAGGCGAACAGATGTTCGCCTTTTTTGATGAAGTGCGCCGCCGTTTAGGTAAAACCGTTATGGCTGGCGCGTATGTGTTTACGCGATTATGCCTTGTTTTTGCGTTGCTGCGCGATGTCGGCTGCAGCTGTGAACAATACGTCGGTAGACGAGTTCAGCGCGGTTTCGGCTGAATCTTGCACCACGCCGATGATGAAGCCAACGGCAACGACTTGCATGGCGATGTCGTTGCTGATGCCGAGCATATTACACGCTAATGGAATCAACAACAGCGAGCCGCCTGCCACGCCAGATGCGCCGCCTGCGCACAAGGTTGCCACCAAGCTCAATAATAAGGCTGTGCCGAAGTCTACTTGAATGCCTTGTGTGTGTGCCGCTGCCAATGACAAAACGGTAATCGTAATCGCCGCGCCTGCCATATTGATGGTTGCGCCCAGTGGGATTGAGATTGAGTAAGTATCTTCGTTCAAACCAAGTTTTTTCGCCAATGCCATGTTCACGGGAATGTTGGCGGCTGACGAACGGGTGAAGAATGCGGTTACGCCGCTTTCACGCAAGCAAGTGAACACCAGCGGATAAGGGTTGCTTTTGGTTTGCGTCCACACGATGAATGGGTTCACCACAAAGGCGATGAATAACATACAGCCCACCAACACCACCAATAATTTGGCGTAGCCAAGCAATGCGCCAAAACCTGTTTCGGCAATCGTTGAAGCCACCAAGCCGAAAATACCAATCGGGGCAAAGCGAATCACGCCGCGAACGATGGTAGACACGCATTCTGATAAATCGGTAACGACTTGGCGCGTGCTTTCTGCGGCATGACGCAAAGTGAAGCCCAACACAATCGCCCAAGCCAAAATGCCGATGTAGTTCGCGCTGCCAATCGCGCTAATCGGGTTTGCCACCACATTCATCAGCAGGTTTTTCAATACGGCAATGATTTCAGTTGGCGGAGCCAAATCGCCTTGTTCGTTGTTTACCAACACCAATTCGGTTGGGAACGCCAAGCTCGCCGCCACGGCAACCACTGCCGCGCTGAATGTGCCAATCAAATACAAAATCAAAACGGGTTTGATGTTGGCTTGGCTGCCCACGCGATGTTGCGCAATCGCGGCGGTTACCAACACAAACACCAACACAGGCGCAACGGCTTTTAACGCACCCACAAACAAGCTGCCCAACAAACTTGATGCCAAGCCCAAAGCTGGAAACACAGCCGCCACAATCACGCCCAGTGCCAAGCCAATCAAAATTTGCTGCACCAAGCTCAAGCGATTGACCGCCTGAAAAATAGAACGAATTCCCGACATAATGAAAATCCTGTCTTGATGGTTAAAAATAATTGTTAAGATAAGCTAACATTTTAAAATAAAATTTCACAGTAAAACAAGTTTTATCTGATTTTTGCCAAATGAAATAAATGAATGCCGTCTGCAAATAAATAGAATATTCACTCGCAGACGGCATAGCTTTTCATTGATTCGCGTTAAGCGTGCCACATCAATCAAAACGCACAACGTATTTCACTTCGCCACCCGATGATTCCGAGCCAACACGCGCGATGGCTTGAATCGATTTGGTGAGCTGGTAAACCAGTTTCACCGACTGGCTGGCGGTGTTGATGCCGTATTCATAGCCGATGTGCAGATTGTTCGTCAGCTGTTTACCAACCGTTAAAACTTGCTCGGCTGGATTGAGTTCGCCTGTTTGGGCGTTGCGACTGCGTTTGCTGGTGAAACCGAAATCGTCTACCAAACCGATTTTGTCGTTAATCGTGCCAGCCAGCCACGCGCCTGCGGCGGCGGACAAAGCGGCTTCATCGCCATCGCTGCCACTGCTGGCGCGGTTCAAAATCAGCCACGACAATTTGTCTTTTTCGCTCATCGCTTCATCGGCAACCAAATTCACGCGCGGATTGTTCAGGCTGCCCAACACTTCCACGCCCGCGCCAACTGGCGACAAATTGCGCACCGCACGGATGTTCAGCGCAGGGTCGCTCAATGGGCCAACAAAGGAAATCGTGCCTTTGGTGATGTTCAAATCTTGGGCATAGGCTTTGTATTTGCCTTTGACAACGTGAATCGTGCCCACGCCGCGCACTTCTTCGCCTGCTTTTGCCAGCAAATTCAAGCGTCCGCCCAGCGTTACGTCCAAACCTTCGCCCACAAAACGGAATTTGTCGTTCAAATCCAAAATCAAATTCATATTGATGGCAACGGCTTCTTTTTTCTCTTTCGGCGCTTCGCCAACAATCACGACATCATCGTCCAAAGTGGGCATACCGAATTTTTGGAAGCCAAAACGTCCTTCGTCCACGCTCAATGTGCCATTCAGCGTTACGCCGCGACTTGGCAAATACAGCAATTTGGTGTCGCCGCTCACAGTTAAACGACGATTCGGTTTGTCCAAAGCGCGGTATTTATCAAACAACACATTCACGTTCACATCGGGGTCGCCCGTGTCCAAACTCACTTCGCCATTGAGTTTAACCGTGCCGCCGCGCGTGAACTGCAAACTGTCAATCAGCCATTTTTGTCCGCTCAAACGCGAACGCAAACTGCCGTTGTCCAAAATCAAACCGACATCGCGATTGACGTAATACAAATTATCGCCGTTCAGCGTGCCGTTCAGCGCAGGTTTGCCGACCGTGCCGCTGATGTTGGCTTGGGCGATTAAACTGCCTTTCACGGCATGACCGACTGGCAACAAATTGCGAACCGCGTTCAAATCGGGAACGTTCAAGCTGATGTTGCCTTGAATCGGCGCAAGCGTGATTTGGTTGCCAAAACGCTGGCTAATCGCGACATTGCCTTTCAAATCGCCATAACGGGTTTTGCCGCTGATTTGATTGTCGATTCTGCCGTCTGACAAACGGGTGTTCAGCACCACACCTTGCAAACCCAAAGCCTGATTGCGTTGCGGCAAGATGATGTCGCCGCTTTGTTGGCGCACATTCAAATAACCGCGCGCGTTTTGGCTATAAGCGATGTCCCAGTCGCCCGCCAACACCAAATTGTGTTGCACAGGCAATTTGAAGAAATTGTGTAATTCTTCAATGTGCAAGCCGTCTGCCGAACCTTTGGTTATCAAACCTGTTTTTTTGTCCCACACCAAGCTGTTCAAATTCAACGAACCACGCATCGCCGACCAACGCGCCGCGCTCATCACCACGCGTTCCGCGCCCGCTTCCAAATTCATGCGGTTTTGCAAGTGCAAATTAAACGCGCCCGACACGTCCAACGCGCTGACCACGCCTTTCCATTGCTGATTATTCGGATTCAAGCTGCCGTCTGCAGCCACGCGCAACTGATACGGTTTGCCACTCAAAGCCAAATTGCCGCTGCCAGCGATGCGGTGTTGCAAGCCCGTGCCTTTCACGCTCAAATCCACAACGTTCAGCTTATTCGCCGCCAACACCACATTTTCGCCCTTCACTTGCAAGTCTAAAGGTCGGCTGTAATCAGGCGAACCGATGGCCTTGAAATCCAGCGAACCGATTTGAACGTTTTGTCCCACACGCAAAGCGCGTACCGTGCCAGCCACGTTCGCTTCCAGCTTTTTCGGTTCGCCTGCGATATAGCCTTTTGCAATCAGCAAACCGCTGATGCCAAAGCCAAATTTATCCAAATCGGGCGCATTGATGTCCAAATTCAAACGGTCGCCAGCTTTACCAAAACTGCCGCTGGTTTTAAGCTGATTGCGTCCCAACAAAATATGGCTAACGGCTTTTGCCAAATGTTTTTGTTCATACAAAACATCGGCTTCGCCTTGCAAATTCACGCCCGACAGCGTGCTTTGTCCAAATTTCATTTTGCCGCCAAACACTTGCTCGGCTAAACGTCCGTCTAATTTGATTTCGCCGTTCACATTGCCAGCAGGAAAACTTGGATACAGACGATTTGGATTGAAGTTTTTGCTGTTCACGTCCAACTTCAGCACTTGTTTTTGGAACAATTCCAAACGCCCTTTTGCCAGCAATTCGCCACCGTTTTGCGGTGCAAGACGCATCGCCACAAGGTCTAAAGTGCGCTGTCCGTTTTTCGTGTCGCTCAATAATTTCGCTTCGCCTGTGCTGTTGGCGCGGCGGCTGTTCAAATTCCACTGCAACTGCGGCGCGCTGTAACTGCCTTTGAGCTGCAAATCGCCATTGATTTGGTCGTCAAAAGTTTGTTGCACCACATCGTTCAGCGCGAAACGCTGTACTTTAGCGTTTAAATTCAAGGTTTTTTTGGCAGTGTCGGTGCTGCCGTTTAACACCACTTCGCCTTGTTTTAAGAGCTTCACGGTGGTGTCTGCAAGGTTTAACACGCCTTGTTGGTTAATCGTGAAATCGCCGTTCACGCTGCGAACGGGTATGCCTTTGGCATCACTCGGCGCGGCGGCGGCATTGTTCAAATCGATTTTGCCTGTTAAGGCGATGCCGTCTGCAGACACTTTGCCGTTGGCAAAAACGGGTTCAACGTTGGCATCAAAATTGAGCAGCGCGCGCGGCGCAGACGGCACAAAATCGGCTGGATTGATATTTTGACCATGCAACAAAACGCGCCCGATGATTTTGTCTAGGCTGTTTTCAAACGGGCTAACCGCAGTATCGGCGCGCAAGGCGATGTTGCCGCCAGCCAAATCAGCGTTGAGCAACACTTTTTCCAAGTTGCCGCCCAAGTGAATATCGCCTTTGACTTCCACGTCCGACAACACGCCGTCGCCTGTGATTTTGCCTTGCAAGGCAAACGGCGATGCCGTCTGCAAACGCACTTCGCCTTGGTTGTTGCTCCACGGCGTTTGCAGGTTGTTTAACGTGAAATGATGCTGCTGATGATTGTAGCTATAGCGGGCGGATGCGCCATTGAGCAAGACAGTTTTCGCTTCGCCAGTCGTGATTTTGCCGATGGCGATTTCGTCCACCAACACTTCAAGCGGCAGGCTCACGCTTTGCGGCAAGCTGCGCGGCGTGCTTTCTTTTGGCGGCGTGGGTTTGCTCAAAATATGAATGTCGCCAGCGGCGATGCGATTGATGTGTAAACGTCCGTCCAACAGCTCGCGCGGCTGCCACTTCCATTCCAAACTGTCGATGTTCACATCTGCCGCGCTGGTTTGGATTTGCCATTCTTGCCCGTCAAAACCGTTTAAAAACGTGCCTTTTAAGCTGGCGGATTGAATGTTTACGCCTGCTAAAGCGGGCAATTTGTACACCGCAAAACGCAAACCCGATTCTGTGCTCAACAGCCACGCGGCGAAGGCGAACACCGCCACCAACAACAACGCCACCACAACCAGCGGAATTTTCCACCACTTGCCCGACGATTTTTTCTTTTTGGGCGCGTTGTTTTGAGGTTCATTCGGGTTTTCAGCAACAGCGATGCCGTCTGCAACATTTTGCGCTGCAGACGGCATGGTGTTCGGTTCAGATGAAGATGAAAAATTGCGGTTTTCGTTCATTAGAATCGCGTTCCTAAACTGATGTGCCAACGGAGTTTTTTGTCGGTGTGTCCGTAGGCAACGTCAAAAGAAAATGGCGCAAGTGGGCTAAACCAACGCACGCCCACGCCTGTGCCTTGCTGAATTTTCATGTCTTGAAAATTATGACTCACGCCGCCCATGTCTTGAAAAATCGCGGCGGAAAACGAGCGGTTTATCGGATATTGATATTCCAAACTCAAAGTTGCCAAAGCGCGGTCGGGCAACACGGCGGCTGGCACTTGGCGACCGATGCTGTCTAATTCATAACCGCGCACGCTGGTTGCGCCGCCCGTGCGGAACATCAAACTTTGCGGCACTTCATCAAAATTGCCTGCATTGACAAAGCCAACGCGTCCGCGCGCGATGAATGTGCCGATTTTTTTGTTTTCAGGCGTGTAGAAATAACCGCCACGCAAATTGATGTATTGCATAGACGAACTCGACAAGAGTTTGCCCAGCGTTGTGCCGATTTTGCCGTCTAAATAATAGCCGTTTTCGGGGCGCAAAGTCGTTTGCATGTCTTGCTTTTTCCACGACGCGGTCAGCATCGTTGCGTGCGAACGCCCCAACTCGGTGTTGGTTGCAGGAATGCTCGCGCTTTCGCTCAAATATTCCACGCCCACGCGTGCTTCAATATTGTTTCTATCGCGGGCATACCACAAACCTGCTGTGGTCGCGTTTTTCTCCAAGCGTTGCGTGGTGCTGCGATTGTGACTCAAACTGCTCGTCCAGTAATGCCCGTCGGTGTTGCGCGGCTGACTGATGCCGACTGCAACCGTGCTTTCGTAGCGGTCGCCATCGGCAACCACCGAACCTGTGTAACCGCGTCCGAATAAATCGTAATAATCGTAGGCAACGCGTCCGCCCAAGCCGTATTCCGAATCGTAACGCACGCCCAGCTCCAGTTTTTGGCGTTTCGCTTCGGTAACACTCACTTTCACAGGCACGCGGTCGCCTTGTAAATTGTCAAAATCGGCTTGCACCGACGCGCCCGAATAGTGCGCATCTTGTTCCAAAGCCTGCTGATAATCCAACAGCTTATCCAAATCGTAAGGCGAACCTTCCTGAAATTGCGCCAAGCCGCGCACCACACTTTCGGGATAACGTTTCGTGCCTTCAATCTGAAAATCGCCAAAATAAATCGGCTGTTTGCTGTCCACGTTTACCGACAAATCTGCCGTCTGCGTTTTTGGATTCACGCTCGCTTCGGTGTTGCTGAACGTGGCAAGCGGATATTTTTTGCGCTTCACCGCAGCCAAAACCGCGGTTTTGCTGCTGCTCCAGTCGCTTTGGGTAAACTGCGATTCCACAGGCAAAGCCCAGTTTTCCATCGCGCCGCGATAGTAAGTTGCCAACTCTGGGTCTTGCAAAATATCGCCCAAAATCGCCACCGAAACATTGTCTACTTTAGTCGGCGCGCCTTCGTCTATGCGTACAACATAACCCTGCCCCGCTTTGGCAACGTCCACTTTGGCATTGAAATAGCCTTTGGTGCGCAACATGGTTTGCACTTGCTCGGGTGCTTCTTCCGCCAAAAATTCCATTTGCTCCGCGTCTATCGTGTCGTCTTCTTTTTGTTGCTTAATCAGCGGCAAATAGTCTTCAATCATGGTTTTGAGTTCGGCGTTTTTCACTTGAACATCAACAGGAAAACGAATTTGAATCTGCTTAACCGCCTGTTCTTCTTCGTCTTTTTTACCAAACAAACTCAAGCCATAAGCAGGCGACGCCGCGCCACACAACACACTCAACAACACAACAGCAAGGGTTTTATTCATAAAGCCACTCAAAAACAAACCGTCCAACACCGCGCAAAACGCCCCAAAATTGACGACATTTTAACATCATTTCGCCCCCAAAACAGACGTTTACGCGGTACAATCGCGCTTTTTACACAGTTCTCATTACATGAAGCGCACGCTCCCAGCCGCTTGGCGATGCCGTCTGCAACAGCATCTCAAACGCGGCGGCATCATCGCCTATCCCACCGAATCGTGTTACGGCTTGGGCTGTTTGCCCACGCACTCGCGTGCCTTAAAACGATTGATGCAACTCAAAAAACGCCCACAACACAAAGGCTTAATCGTCATCGCCGACTCGCTTTCGCGCTTACAACCCCTGCTCGCCGACTTATCTCCAGAGCAACAAAACCTGCTGCAACAAACTTGGCCAGCCGCCAAAACTTTTGTTGTGCCTTGTGCCGATAAAGTGTTGCCTGCTTTGCGTGGCAAAGGTCGCGACAAACTCGCTACGCGCGTGCCGAATCACACTTTAGCGCGCCAACTGTGCCACGATTTACGCACGCCGCTGGTTTCCACTTCATGCAACCGCGCCTCTCGCCGCCCCTGCAAAAGCGAACGCGAAGTGCGTCGCCAGTTTGGACGACACGTTTGGATTGTGCGCGGCAACATCGGCAACAGCAAAACCCCCAGCCAAATCATTGATTTAGAATCGGGAAAGCGTTTACGTTAAACCTTGCTTGCCTTGTTTCTTGTAACCAAATAGACCCAAACACCAGCAACAAAAATGCCGTCTGCGATTGATTTTGCAGACGGCATCTTGTTTTAGCCAAATCAGTTAAATCAAGTAGTTAAATGCTTAACCCACTTTATCGCCAGCTTGTGCGCCTTCATGCACGTCCAGCAAACGCAGTTTGCCGTCTGCAGTCGCTGCCGACAAAATCATGCCTTCGCTCACGCCGAATTTTGCCATTTTACGCGGCGCGAAGTTGGCAACGGCAATCACCATTTTGCCGTTCAATTCGGCTGGATTGGGGTAAGACGCGGCGATGCCCGAGAAAATCGTGCGTTGTTCAAAGCCAAAATCCAAGCTGAATTTCAGCAATTTGGTGCTGCCTTCCACCGCTTCGCAGTTCAACACTTTGGCAACGCGCATATCGATTTTCATAAAGTCGTCAAAGCTGGCTTGCTCGGCAACAGGCGCGTATTGGCTCTCGCTTGCTTGCGCGGTTTCAGTTGCCGCTTGAATGCTTTGTTTATTGGCTTCAATTAAGTTATCCACTTGTTTTTGCTCCACTCTTTGCATGAGATGTTGATACGGTTTAATTGTGTGTTCGCCCAAAGTTTGACGCGTATTCGCCCAAGTCAGTTCGCCCACATTCAAAAACTCGGCAGCTTTGGCGGCGGTTTGCGGCAACACGGGGGCGAGATAGGCGGTTAACATCGCAAAGGCATTAATCAATTCACTGCACACTTGATGCAAACGCGCGTCCTGCCCTTCTTGTTTTGCCAGCTCCCACGGTTTGTTCGCGTCCACATATTCGTTCACCGCATCCGCCAAAGCCATGATGTCGCGCAGTGCTTTGCCGTATTCGCGGCTTTCGTAATCGGCGGCAATCGCTTCGCTTTGGGCGGCAAGTTGTGCCAACAATGGGCTGTCGCTCACATCTTGCAGACGGCAATCGAAACGTTTGGCGATGAAACCAGCGGCGCGGGCGGCGATATTGACGTATTTGCCAACCAAATCGCTGTTCACGCGCGCAATGAAATCGTTTAAATTCAAGTCAATGTCTTCAATTTTGCTGTTTAATTTTGCCGCGATGTAGTAGCGCATCCACTCGGGGTTTAAACCTTGTTCCAAATACGATTTAGCGGTAATAAATGTGCCGCGCGATTTAGACATTTTTTGTCCATCTACGGTTAAAAAACCGTGAGCAAACACGCCAGTTGGGGCGCGGTGTCCGCTGAATTTCAGCATCGCAGGCCAGAATAAAGCGTGGAAATACAAAATGTCTTTACCGATGAAATGATACATTTCGGTTTGACTATCCGCTTGAAAGTATTCATCAAAATCCACGCCGATGCGGTCGCACAGATTTTTAAACGAAGCCATATAGCCAACAGGCGCGTCCAGCCAAACATAGAAATATTTGTTCGGGGCATCGGGAATTTCAAAACCAAAATACGGCGCATCGCGACTGATGTCCCAGTCGGATAAAGTGGTGTTGCCGTTTTCGTCTTTGCTCAGCCACTCATTCATTTTATTGAGTGCTTCAGGCTGCAAATGCGCTTGCTCCGTGCCATCTACACGCGTGGTGCTGCCGCTTGTCCACTCGCTCAAATAATCGGCACATTCGCCTAATTTGAAGAAAAAGTGTTCCGACTCACGCAATTCGGGTTTCGCACCCGACACCGCAGAATAAGGACTCAGCAATTCGGTCGGCGCGTAGGTTGTGCCGCACACTTCGCAATTGTCGCCATACTGGTCATGTGCATGGCATTTTGGGCATTCGCCTTTGACAAAACGGTCGGGCAAAAACATTTGTTTTTCGGGGTCGAACAATTGTTCAATGGTGCGACTTTCAATTTTGCCGTTGGCTTTCAAAGCGCGATAGATTTTTTCAGAATATGCTTTGTTTTCAGGCGAGTGGGTGCTGTAATAATTGCTGTAGCCGATATGAAAACCCGTGAAATCCGCCAAATGCTCTTCGCGCACTTTGGCAATCATGTCTTCAGGTTTCATGCCCAGTTTTTGTGCCGCCAACATCACAGGCGTGCCGTGGGTGTCGTCAGCGCAGCAATAATGACACTCGTGTCCGCGCGATTTTTGAAAACGCACCCAAACATCGGTTTGAATATGCTCAACCATATGCCCCAAGTGAATCGCGCCGTTGGCATAAGGCAATGCCGAAGTAACAAGAATTTTGCGTTGCATTTGTGTTCGCTCTTTTATATGAAATCAAAATGGTGCGTATTATAAACGCTTACGCAAATGCCGTCTGCAGTTTTCAAGCACTTGCAGACGGCATCAGCCACATCATTTAAGCCAGTTTTTCGACGGCGGCAATCAGTTGTTGCCCGATGAACTCGCCTTTTTGTACCCCAGGTAAAGTGAAGAAATAACCGCCGCCAAACGGGCTGATGTATTCTTCCAGCGGTTCGGTGTCCAAACGTTTTTGTACGAAAATGAAACCGTCTGCCAAGTTGGCTTGATACATCACCAAAATCAGCCCAACATTGAGCTGCCCATTTTTCGCCAAACCCAGTGAATAGTTAAACGGTCGGCGAAAGATTTGATGGCGTTTGAGAAACTCGGGGTCGCGCGGATTGCCCATGCGAATGTGGCTGTCGCTGGGGATTTTTTCGGCGTTGGGGTCGGCGGCGTAGTTCGGAATGTCGCCTTCTTTTTGTTGCCCCAAAGGCGCACCGCTGTACTTTTCGCGTCCGAAAATCGCGTTTTGTTCTTGCAGCGGCGTTCTGTCCCAAAATTCGACAAATTGTCTAATGATGCGAATGGCTTGATAACTGCCGTTTTTCGCCCACTCGGGTTCGTCCAAACTGTTTTGCGCAACGCCTGTCCACAAAACCTGCTTGGCGATTTCAGGTTGGCTCACATCGGGATTGCCCGTGCCATCGCGAAAGCCAAACAAATTGCGGGCGGCGATTGCGCCTTGTTCGGGTTTGGGCAGCCAGCCATCCAGCGACCAACGGGCAACGGCAAATGGCGCGGTGTTTTTGATGATGTCGCGCAAGGCATTTTGGCAGGTTTCGGGCGAAAACGCACAAATTTGAATGCTCACATCGCCATCACACCACTCCGCCGCCAGTTTGTCGTTAAAAAAATCGGTCATTTCCACCAAATGTTTGGGTTTCAAATTCGCCAAACCAAATCGCGTGTCAAACACGCTTGCACCCAGCGAAACGGTGATGGTTAAACCGTCTGGCGGAACGTTTTTGCCGAGTAAACCGCTGCCCGACGGCGGCAGTTTTTCGTCTTTGTCCACCAACTCGCCGCCTTGCGTCAAAAACTCAATTCGTGCGGTCAAAACGCGAAAATAATCCACCAAACGCGCTCGCTCTTTGATGTTCAAATCAAAAGCACACACGATGCCAAAAGGCTGATGCGGCGTAACAATGCCTGCTTGATGCTCGCCATAGCAATCGTAGGCGGTTTGGCTGTGCAACTTGCCGTCTGCAGACGGCAGCGCGGCATCATTTTGACTCACAACGTTTTTTTGTCCGCACGCCGCCAACACGCTCAACGCACCGCCAGCCGCTGCTGCTTGCAACAAACCGCGCCGCGTGAGCTTGGGCGTTTCATTATTGGAATGCTGATTCGTGTTCATTTCATTCTTTACCATCGTTTTTTTACGCATTACCTTCTGCGAGGCAAGCATAAAAGGTTTGCCGTCTGCACTTGAAAACCTTGCCCAAAAAACTACAGTTTTGGCTGGGATTTATCTCAAGCGCAGACGGCACGCGTTTTAATTCAAGCCCAAAGTGCCACGCAATTTTGCCAACTCTTCCGCCAGCGTGTTAATCGGTGCTTGCAAGGCTTTGCGGTCGGCTTCGCTCAATTTGTCGTAAGTTTCAAAACCTTTGTCGCTGCGGTATTTCGTTAAAATGTTCACCACTTCTTTGAAGTTCGCGTCCACTTTTTCCACCAAAGCCTTGTCTTTCGCTTCCAAAATCGGACGGAACAAGTCTACGATTTTTTGCGCGCCTTCCACGTTGGCATAGAAATCGCTCAAATCTGTGTGGCTGTAGCGGTCTTCTTCGCCCGAAATCTTGCTACCTGCCACTTCTTCAATCAACACTGCAGCTCCGCCCACCACTTTGCTCGGCGGGAAATTCAAAGCATCGATTGCCGTCTGCAATTTTTTCACGTCTTCATCTAAACGCGTAGCGATGTCTTGCACGCCGTCCACCGATTTTTCTACCCAAAGCGCATATTCAATGCGGTGGAAACCTGTAAAGGTTGCGTCTTTCGGGCCGTCTTTGAAATCGTCTTCACGTGCGTCAATCGCAGGGTCTAAATCGTTAAAGAGTTCGGCAATCGGCTCGATGCGCTCGTAATGCACGCGCGTGTCGGCAAACAAGGCTTTGGCTTCGTCGATTTTGCCTGCATTCACCGCCGCCACAAATGCCGCAGTTTTTTCCACCAACACTTTCGCTTCGCCTTGAACATAGGTTTTGTATTCCGCCAACGGCGCAGCCAGTTTGCTCATGTCGGCTTGTTGCGCTTCGGGTTTAAAACCACTGTCGGTAACGATTAACTTGCCGCGTGGGTTGGTCAGCAAACCGCACGCCATTTGGTATTCACCCGGTAAAAGCGTAACCGTCATTTTGTCGGTCAAACCTGGGGCGATGTTTTCGCGTTCGTCCACCACCATCACGCCGTCCAAAATCTCCCATTCCAGTTTGCGAGACGAGTTGTTTTTAATATTGAACACATTTTTACCGCTGGCAACCGTCAATTCCATCGGTTCACACGCCGAATCGTTCACTGCAATATTCACGCTGCCGTCTGCATTTTGTGCTGGCGCAGACGCTACCGAAGCGGCGGCGGTTTTCTCGGCAGCTGGCGGCTGACACGCGGTCAAACCCAAAGCCAAAAGCGTTGCCAAAGCGATTTTTGTTTGCTGTTTCATCGTTTTCTCCACATAAAAAGTTTCTCAAAATCAAATTGATGTGCGCATTTTCTGCCCACGCACAAACCAAAACAACACGGGAAGCAAATAAATCAAATAAGTTGCCACATCGCTCACGGTTGGATGGTCGGTATAGCCGAAAAATCCGCCGAGCAACACGCCCAGCGCGCTGTCTTCATGCAAAACGGGCGAAAAGTCCGCCAAAATCGTTTGCCCCAAATTCCATATGCCTGCTTCGTGCAAAGCGCGAAATGCACCCGAAAACAAACCTGCAGCAACAAACACCAAAAAAATGCCCGTCCAGTAGAAAAATTTCTGTAAATTCAGTCGCATGCCACCTTGATACAGCAACACGCCCACAATAAACGAAGCAAGTAAACCCAACACCGCACCCAGTGGCATAGACCACGTTGGGCTTTGCTGAAACACCGCAATCAGAAAAAACACGCTTTCCAAGCCTTCGCGGATTACCGCCAAAAACGCCATCGCCACCAAAGCCCAACCCGAACCGCCTTGACGCAATGCCGTCTGCACCGAGTCGTGCAGCATTTGTTTCATGGATTTGGCGGCTTTTTTCATCCACAAAATCATGTAAGTAATCATCGCCACCGCCACCAAACCAATCGCGCCCACCACAAATTCTTGTTGTTTTTGCGGAATTTCGCCCGTTGCCTGATGAATGCCGATGCCCACAACCGCACACAAAACCACCGCCAAAGCCACGCCCAGCCACACTTTCGGCATTAAATGCGTGTAGCCAGCCTGCTTCAAAAAGCCTGCCACAATACCCACAATCAACGCGGCTTCAATGCCTTCGCGCAACATGATTAAAAATGCAATTGCCATAAGCTGATACCAAAATAATATGACATAAATTATCCGCCTGTTAAAATGCAAATGCAAGTTATTTGCATTTTGTTCACGAGTTCACAAGGCAAGAAAAATGCCGTCTGCAGCTTCAAACAACCGCAGACGGCATCGCGTTTTGTTTCACTTTTATTTCACGCACTACATCAATAAATTCGCCAAACTTTGCACCGCCAGCATCACGGCAAAAACCAAAGGCGAAATGAATTTGCCCAACACGCCTGTAATCAGCAGCAAAAGCACAATCCACGAGCCATACGGTTCGATTTTTTGAAAACTCATCGATGCTTTGGCTGGCAAAAAGGTGTCGATAAAACGTCCGCCGTCAAAGGGCAAAATCGGAATGATATTCAGCACAAACAAAACCGCGTTAATCATCACGCCGTAATTTGACATTTGCGATAAAGGTTCGCCAAACGAACCAACGTGCGGCGCAAGCACGAAACCCAAACCCCAAACAAACGCCATGCTCAAATTCGCCAACGGCCCAACGGCGGAAATGGCGCGCCACGCTTGGCGTGGGTGCGAAAAACGGCGTGAGTCAATCGGCACGGGTTTTGCCCAGCCAAACACGAAAGGTGTGAACAAAAACATCAAAAGCGGCACGATAATCGTGCCAAATAAATCGATATGCACCAAAGGGTTAAGCGTTAAACGCCCAAACTGTTCGGGCGTTGGGTCGCCGTAGCGGCGGGCGGCATAGGCGCGGGCGGCTTCGCGTATGGTAATCGCCAGCAAAACGGGCAACACCGCCAACAAAAACACGCCTAAATCAAATTTTTGAAACATGGTTTTCCTTTCTGAATGTGGGCGCATTATAT
>JAUNMN010000064.1 GCA_030531795.1 Neisseria sp. | reverse complement strand
CAAAACGCATTATAATGGCGGCTTTTGCGGTTTCCTGTTTTATTGATTGTTTTTATTGAGAAAGTGTAGCCATGAGTTTCAAAACCGATGCCCAAATTGCCCAAGAATCGACCATGCAACCGATTGCCCAAATCGCGGCGAAATTGGGTTTAACGAGCGACAAATTAGAGCCATACGGTCATTACAAAGCCAAAATCAATCCTGCCGATGCCTTTGCTTTGCCGAAAAAACAAGGCAAATTGGTGTTGGTAACGGCGATTAACCCAACGCCAGCAGGCGAAGGCAAAACCACGGTTACGATTGGTTTGGCGGACGCGTTAAATTACATCGGCAAACAAGCGGTGATTGCTTTGCGTGAACCTTCGCTTGGCCCTGTGTTCGGCGTGAAAGGCGGCGCGGCTGGCGGCGGCTATTCGCAGGTTTTGCCGATGGAAGACATCAATTTGCATTTCACGGGCGATTTTCACGCGATTGGTGCGGCGAATAATTTGTTGGCGGCGATGTTGGACAACCACATTTATCAAGGCAACGCTTTGAACATCGACCCCAAACGCGTGTTGTGGCGACGCGTGGTGGACATGAATGACCGTCAATTGCGTAACATCATCAATGGCTTAGGTAAACCAACTGACGGCGTGATGCGTCCCGATGGTTTTGACATTACCGTTGCCAGCGAAGTGATGGCGATTTTCTGTTTGGCAAAAGACATTACGGATTTGAAAAACCGTTTGGGCAATATTTTGATTGCCTACACTGCAGACGGCAAACCTGTTTACGCACGCGATATTCAGGCGCACGGAGCGATGGCGGCATTGTTGAAGGACGCGATTAAACCGAATTTGGTGCAAACGATTGCAGGCACGCCAGCGTTTGTACACGGTGGCCCATTCGCCAACATTGCTCACGGTTGCAACACCGTTTTGGCAACGCGTTTGGCGAAACATTTAGGCGATTTTGCCGTTACCGAAGCAGGTTTTGGTGCGGATTTGGGTGCGGAAAAATTCTGCGACATCAAATGCCGTTTGGCAGAAATTCAGCCAGATTGTGCGGTGGTGGTGGCAACCGTGCGCGCTTTGAAATACAACGGCGGCGTGGAACGTGCCAACTTGGGCGAAGAAAACGTGGAAGCGTTGGCACGCGGTTTGCCAAACTTGCTCAAACACATCAGCAATTTGAAAAACGTGTTCGGTTTGCCTGTGGTGGTGGCGATTAACCGCTTCGTGTCCGACAGCGATGCCGAGTTGGCATTGATTGAAAACGAATGCGCCAAGCAAGGTGTGGCGGTGTCTTTGACCGAAGTGTGGGGCAAAGGTGGCGCAGGCGGCGCGGATTTGGCACAAAAAGTGGTGAACGCGATTGAAACTCAAGAAAATCGCTTCCAGTTTGCTTATGACGAACAATTGCCGATTACCGACAAAATCCGTGCCATCGCCCAAAAAATCTACGGCGCAGAAGATGTGGATTTCAGCAGCGAAGCACTCGCCGAAATCGCCGCTTTGGAAAAATTGGGTTTGGATAAAATGCCAGTGTGCATGGCGAAAACGCAATATTCTTTGAGCGACAACGCCAAATTACTCGGTTGCCCAAGCGGTTTCAGAATCACCGTGCGCGGCATCACCGTGTCGGCAGGCGCAGGTTTTATCGTTGCCTTGTGCGGCAATATGATGAAAATGCCAGGTTTGCCCAAAGTGCCAGCGGCGGAGAAAATTGATGTGGACGAAAACGGCGTGATTCACGGTTTGTTCTAACCTGTTCTAAACGCGTTAAACGACGCACGAAAAACACGGTAAAGCGATTTGCCGTGTTTTTTTATGCCGTCTGCAGCGGTACAATGCGCACCATCAAGTGAAACAGGAAGCACCATGAACTGGCAAAACATCATCAATATCATCACTTTGCCCAACAGCAGCCGCACGCTGGCGAGCGAAAAAGCGATTAAGGATTACCGCGAAAGCGCAGACGGCATCGTGCTGGCTTTGGAATTCGGTTTTCCGATTGCCCACCTTCAAAGCGAACTGGAAAACGTCATTCGCGCGCAACTGGAGCAAGCAGGTTTTGCGGGCAAGTTGGATTTACGCATGAGCAGCAAAATCGTGGCGCACAAAGTGCAACAAGGCGTGAACACCATGACGGGTGTGAAAAACATCATTGCGATTGCTTCGGGCAAAGGCGGTGTGGGCAAATCCACCACCACAGCAAATCTGGCGATGGCAATGGCAAAAATGGGCGCGCGCGTGGGCGTGTTGGACGCGGATTTGTATGGTCCAAGCCAGCCGACCATGCTTGGCGTGGCGAACGCGCAGCCCGAACAGCGCAACGGCAAATTCATTCCCGTTACTGCAGACGGCAACATTCAAGTGATGTCCATCGGATTTTTGGTGGACACCGACCAAGCGGTGGTGTGGCGTGGCCCAATGCTCAGCCAAGCCTTGCAGCAGCTGCTGTTTCAAAGCGAGTGGGACGATGTGGATTATTTGTTCATTGATTTACCACCTGGTACGGGCGACATTCAGCTGACGCTGTCGCAAAAAATCCCCGTAACAGGCGCGGTGGTCGTTACCACGCCGCAAGACATCGCCTTGATTGATGCACGTAAAGCCATTGATATGTTTGGAAAAGTCAATATTCCAATTGTGGGCGTGTTGGAAAATATGTCGGTGCATATTTGTTC
>JAUNMN010000063.1 GCA_030531795.1 Neisseria sp. | reverse complement strand
AAGCCTTGAAAGACGCGCAAGTGAGCAAGCAAGACATTCAGGGCGTGATTATGGTGGGCGGTGCAACGCGTATGCCACACGTTCAGCAAGCGGTTGCCAACTTTTTTGGGCAAACGCCTTTGAACAATTTGAATCCTGATGAAGTGGTGGCACTCGGCGCGGCGATGCAAGCGAATGTGTTGGCGGGCAACAAAAACGACAACGAATGGCTGCTGTTGGACGTTACCCCGCTCTCTTTAGGTTTGGAAACCTATGGCGGTTTGGCGGAAAAAGTGATTCCACGCAACAGCACTTTGCCGACTGCACGCGCTCAAGAATTTACGACCTTCAAAGACGGGCAAACCGCGATGACGATTCATGTGGTGCAAGGCGAACGCGAACTGGTTGCCGATTGTCGCAGTTTGGCGAAATTCACTTTGCGCGGCATTCCGCCTATGGTGGCAGGCGCGGCGCGGATTCGCGTTACCTTTCAAGTGGATGCAGACGGCTTGCTGTCGGTGTCTGCACGCGAACAAACCACGGGCGTGCAAGCGCAAATTGAAGTGAAACCGTCTTATGGTTTGGACGACGAAGTCATCACCCAAATGCTCAAAGACAGCATGAACAAAGCGCAAGACGATGCCCACGCGCGCGCCTTGACGGAAGCGAAAGTAGAAGCAGAAGGCTTGATTGCGGCGGTGCAGGCGGCATTAGACTTGGACGGCGATTTATTAAACGAAACCGAGTTACAGCAAATTCAGCAGGCGATTTCGGTTTTGCAAAACAGCATGACAAACGCGGCGGCAGACATTGTTCGCCAGCACACCGCCGATTTGGGACACGCCAGCGATGATTTTGCCGCCAAACGCATGAACCGCAATATTCAACGTGCATTAACAGGACAAAAAGTAGACGAGATTTGATGCCGTCTGCAGTGATTTCACCCTCAACACACAATTTAAAGAAGAAAACACATGCCAAAAATTACCGTTTTACCTCATGCCGAATTTTGCCCCGAAGGCAAAGTGATTGAAAACGCCGCCAGCGGCGAAACCGTGTTAGACGTGTTGTTGCAACACGATATTGATGTAGACCACGCCTGCGAAAAATCGTGTGCCTGCACCACTTGCCACGTCATCATTCGCAAAGGTTTTGACAGCATGGTCGAACCGACCGAGTTAGAAGAAGACTTGCTTGACCAAGCGTGGGGCTTGGAAGCTGACAGCCGCTTGAGTTGCCAAGCCGTTGTTGCCGATGAAGATTTGGTGGTGGAAATCCCGAAATACACGATTAACCACGCGCGTGAACATTGATTTTATGCCGTCTGCAGCGTGTGTTAAAACTGCAGACGGCAAAACATTCGTTAAACATATAGTCGAATGACAAAGAATGAGACAAGGTGCGAAGCCGAAGACAGTACACACGTACGGCGAAGCGAAGCAACTCTGTATCATTTTAAGTTTAAAAGACGATAAAAACACAAAGGAACACAGCATGAAATGGACCGACACCCAACGAATCGCCGAAGAACTTTATGACGCACACGGCGACATCGACCCGAAAACCATTCGTTTTACTCAGTTGCGTGAACTGATTCTTGCCCTGCCCGATTTTGATGACGACCCTGCACGCAGCGGCGAAAAAATCTTGGAAGCGGTGCAACAAGCGTGGATTAACGAAGCAGAATAGTTTGCTTTGCACACGATTTAAAATGTTCAATCAAATGCTGACAGCTTTTTCCAAAACATTTTAAAGCGTTTAATTTTATTCAAAAATGCCGTCTGCATTTACTTTTGCAGACGGCATCGCTCTTATTTTCCACTCACACACCGCCGATGGCGATGTATTTCAGTTCCAAATAATCGTCCAAACCATATTTTGAACCTTCGCGCCCAAAACCCGATTGCTTGATGCCGCCAAACGGCGCAGCGGCGTTGGAAATCATGCCCGTGTTCACGCCAACCATGCCGTATTCCAAGGCTTCGGCAACGCGCAAACAACGCGATAAATCCTTGCTGTAAAAATATGCCGCCAAACCAAATTCGGTGTCGTTTGCCAAAGCAATCGCTTCTTTCTCGTCTGCAAAACGGAACACAGGCGCAATCGGTGCAAAAATTTCTTCTTTGAAAACAGACATTTCAGGCGTGGCATTCAATAAAACCGTGGGCTGAAAAAAGTTGCCGTCTGCACTGCCGCCAGTCGCCAAATCCGCCCCTTTCGCCAACGCGTCTTGCAATAGTTTTTCAGTATGAACAATCGCATCTTGATTGATGAGTGGGCCGATGTCGGTGTCCGCCGCCATGCCATCGCCCACTTTTAAACGCTGAACCGCATCCACCCATTTGCGACAAAATTCATCGTAAACCGCTTCTTGTACCAACAAACGATTGGCACACACGCAAGTTTGCCCAGCATTACGAAACTTCGCCGCCAACGCACCCGCAATCGCCGCATCAATATCCGCATCGTCAAACACGATAAACGGTGCATTGCCGCCCAATTCCAAAGACATTTTTTTCACAGTCGGCGCACATTGTTGCATCAGTTGGCTGCCGACTTCGGTTGAACCTGTAAAACTGAATTTGCGCACCGTTTCGCTGGCGGTCAATGCTTCGCCAATCACACGCGAACTGCCCGTTAAAACCTGCAACACGCCAGCAGGCACGCCAGCTTGTTCCGCCAAAAATTGCAATG
>JAUNMN010000030.1 GCA_030531795.1 Neisseria sp. | reverse complement strand
CTTTAAGTGCAGTAATATCCTGTTGAGCCTTGGTAATATTTTGGCTATTGCTGTTTGCAGTATTTTGTACAGTATTTAATGCAGATTGTTCAGCTTTGCTGTTTACTTTTTCCGTTAAGGCATTTACATCAGACTGAGCAGCTTTAGTATTGACTGTATTTTGCAAGTTATTCAGCTCTGTTTGACTGGCTTTTTTAGCTAATTCTTTTCCTAAACCGTCAAAAGCCGCACCGATGGGTGCAAGCTGTCTAGTCAAAGTCTCGGTATCTACTTTGCTTTTCAGTTTATTTTCTAAATCTTGTTTTAATGTATTACGAGCATTGGCATCAAAGCTTTGTCCTTTAGTAAATTTTTCTTCCGTAACGTAAGTATTGGCTTGAGTGAGTGGGGCAGCAGCCAAGGCAGCAAGGGCGATAATCAGTGTTTTGTTTTTGGCTGATTTGGTTTTGCCTTTGGCGAGTTCGGAAGTGGCTGTCCATGTGTTGCTGGCGGTGTTCCAAACGACTTTGAATACATTATTCATGATGAAAATCCCTTGTAATGTTCGATGGGTTTAGAAAAAAGAAAAGCCGTGTTTTGAATTTCACTATGGCTTGTGATGAAAATAGCTATTGTAAGTAGCAGTAAGTTATTTGTAAATATTTGTTATTTTCAGGGGGGGTAATTTTGTAAACCGATGTTTTGTTTATGTATTTTGAATGTAAAAATGCCGTCTGCATCTTGTTGGAATGCAGACGGCATAGCTGTTTTGTGTTTTTGATATGGTTTTAGGCGTGTAATTTTCGCAAATAATCGGTTTCTTCTTGGCTGCCGAGCATCACGGAAACGCGTTGGTGCAAACCTTCGGGTTGAATGTTTAAGATGTTTTGCGTGCTGTTGTGCGCGCCGCCGCCTGCTTGTTCAACCAGCAAACTCATCGGGTTGGCTTCATACATCAAACGCAATTTCCCTGGTTTATTCGGTTCGCGATTGTCTTGTGGATACATGAACACGCCGCCACGCATCAAAATGCGATGCACTTCGGCAACCATACTCGCCACCCAACGCATATTGTAGTTTTTGCCGCGCACGCCGTCTTTGCCTGCCAAAAGTTCGGCGATGTATTGCTGAACGGGCGCGTGCCAGTGGCGTTGGTTGGACGCGTTAATCGCGAATTCTTGCGTGGTTTGCGGGATTTGCACGCTGTCTTTAGTTAAAACAAACTGTTGATTTTGATTGAGGGTGAACACGAACACGCCGTGTTTCAGCGTGAACACCAGCTGGGTTTGTGGGCCATACAAAACGTAGCCAGCGGCAACTTGTTCGCTGCCTGCTTGCAAAAACGCTTGCTCGTTCAATTCGCCCTCAGGTTTTGCCAACACCGAAAAAATCGTGCCAACCGAAATATTGACATCAATATTAGACGAGCCATCTAAAGGGTCGAACAGCACCAAATACTTGCCGTCTGCGTTGGCGGCGACAAAAGTGTCTTCTTCTTCGCTTGCCAAACCTGCGATTTCGCGGTTTGCCGACAACGCGTCAATTAAGAGTTGGTTGGCAATCACGTCCAGTTTTTTCTGCGCTTCGCCTTGCACGTTGCCGCTACCAGCTTCGCCCAACACACCAGCCAGCGCACCCAAACGCACTTTGTCGCTGATTTGCGTGCAGGCATCAACCGTGCTGCTTAACACGCTGCCCAGTGCAGACGGCAACTGATGCTGGTTTAAATGTTGGTTTAGAAAATCTTCAAATAAAATCATGATGTTGTCCTTTGTTTGAAAGATGGTTCTGTTTGAACTTACTGTTTAATTGTTACGTTCGTTTTCGCCTTGTTCTTCATTTTGCTCGCGATTGTCTGTTTCGTTTTCATTTTGCGTATTGGCGTTGGCATTTTGTCCGCCACTTTGCACGCAAGCCAACGCCGCTTGATTGATTTTTTCACTCAAACCGTTTTCGGCATTTTGTTGCAAAACCATTGCCGATAAATCGCTTAAAGACATCGAATCGGCAACGCGGTTGGCAGTGCAAGAACAGACTTGTTGCAAGGTTTCGCCAACCAAACCTTCAGCTTGTGGCAAGAGGTTTTGGCATTGTTCGCTGGCGATTTGCACGAATTGGGTGCGCACCGATTTCATCGCTTCTTGTTCCAACTCGGGGGTGCAGGCGGCAAGTGAAAGGGCGATAAAGGATAAGGCGAAAATAGGGCGTTTGAGTGTGAACATAAAGTCTTTCATGAGTTTAAGTGATGAATTTCAAATCGCAGACGGCATCATTTAATCGCAAAGTCCAACAGCGTTTTTGCTTTGTCGTCTTGTGCCAACAAGGTTTGCAAAACAGGCAAGGTTTCTTGCAATTGTTGTGCCAACAGATACGGCGGATTGATGACAAACATCCCGCTGCCGTGCATACCAAAACCATCGGCACGCGGCGCGTGAACGTGTAATTCTGCTTGTAAATAACGTTCGGGCGACAGTTTTTTCAGTTGCTCGGGCAGTTTGCGACTTTCTTCGCGACTCAAACACGGATACCAAATCAGATAACAGCCTTGCTCAAAGCGTTTTTGCGCGTCTTTGAGGGTTTGCACCACGCGTGCATAGTCTTTTTTGTCTTCGTATGGCGGGTCAATTAACACCGCCGCACGCCGTGTTGCAGGCGGCAAAAGGGCGATTAAACCAGCAAAACCGTCTTCTTGTTTGATGATGCCGCGCCGTTTCAAACCTGCTTCGCGCATATTGTTTTCCAAAATCGCAAAATCGCTGGGGTGCAACTCAAACAAACGCAGTTTGTCGTCTGCACGCATGGTTGCTTGTGCCAACCAAGGCGAACCGCAATACAAATATTCATCAGAAACAATATCTTGTATGTGTTGCACAAAATCTTGCAACAGCGGCGGCAAGGCGTTTTTTTGTGCGACCAAACGAGCGATGCCGTCTGCAGCTTCGCCTACTTTTTGTGCTTCGGGGCTACGCAAATCGTATAAACCCGCGCCGCCGTGCGTGTCAATATACCAATAAGCCTTGTCTTTTTGATTGAAATAAGTCAAAACCAGCCAAAGCGTGAAATGTTTTAAGACATCGGCATGATTGCCTGCATGAAAAGCGTGGCGATAACTGAGCATGGATTTGTTCGCTTGAAAGCATAAAAAACGTCATTTTATACCATTTTTTCGGCTAGGCGGCAGGGTAATTCTAAAGTAAAATGCGGGTTTTATTTTTTGTGCAGACGGCATGAAATGTTGCCGTCTGCAGTTTTTCCATTTTTATTGAAATAAGCAAACATCATGAAAACCGCTGAAATTCGCCAAAAATTCCTTGCTTTTTTTGAAAGCAAAGGACACCAAATTGTGCCATCGTCTTCGCTCGTGCCACACGATGACCCAACTTTATTGTTCACCAATGCAGGCATGAACCAATTTAAAGATGTGTTTTTGGGTTTTGACAAACGCCCATACAACCGCGCAACTACCGCCCAAAAATGCGTGCGTGCAGGCGGCAAGCACAACGACTTGGAAAACGTGGGCTACACCGCGCGCCATCACACTTTCTTTGAAATGATGGGCAACTTCTCGTTTGGCGACTACTTCAAGCAACAAGCCATTCATTTTGCTTGGGAATTTTTAACTTCGCCAGAATGGTTGAACTTGCCAAAAGAAAAACTGCTTGCCACTGTCTACGCCGAAGACGATGAAGCCTACAATATTTGGCTCAACGAAATCGGTTTGCCAGCCGACAAAATCATTCGCATCGGCGACAACAAAGGCGAGCGTTATGCCAGCGACAACTTTTGGCAAATGGGCGACACAGGCCCGTGCGGTCCTTGCTCGGAAATTTTCTACGACCACGGCGAGCATATTTGGGGCGGCCCACCGGGAAGTGCAGAAGAAGACGGCGACCGCTTCATTGAAGTGTGGAACAACGTCTTCATGCAGTTTAACCGCGATGAAAACGGCACAATGCACCCGCTGCCCAAACCAAGCGTGGACACAGGCATGGGCTTGGAGCGCATTTCAGCGGTGTTGCAACACGTTAACAGCAATTATGAAATTGATTTATTTGAAAATTTGCTCAAAGCAGCCGCACGCGAAACTGGCGTGGCGTATAGCTTGGACGTGCCAAGTTTGAAAGTGATTGCCGACCACATTCGCGCTTGCTCGTTTTTGATTGCAGACGGCGTGATGCCGTCAAACGAAGGTCGCGGTTATGTGTTGCGCCGCATCATTCGCCGTGCCGTTCGTCATGGCTACAAACTGGGTCAAAAACAAGCGTTTTTCCATAAATTAGTGCCCGATTTAGTAAAAGAAATGGGCGCAGCTTATCCTGAACTCATTGAAAAACAACAACAAATCGTAGACGCCTTAAAAGGCGAAGAAACGCGTTTTGGCGAAACTTTAGAAAAAGGCATGGTTTTGTTCAATAAAGTATTGAGCGAAGCCAAACAAGCGAATGCCGATGCCAAAATCATTCCAGGTGCCGACATTTTCAAACTCTATGACACTTATGGCTTCCCTTACGATTTAACCGCCGACATGGCACGCGAAATCGGTTGGGAAATGGACGAAGCAGGTTTTGAAGCGGAAATGGAGGCACAACGCAACCGCGCCCGTGCTGCGCAAAATTTCAAAGCCGATACTCAGTTGGCATATGAAGGTGTGGAAACCGAATTTTTGGGCTACACCGAGCGTCAAAGCAGTAGCAAAATCATCGCCTTATACCGCGACAGCGAGGCGGTGAACGAATTGCACGCAGGCGAAAACGGCGTGATTGTGTTAGACCAAACCCCGTTTTACGCGGAGAGTGGCGGTCAAGTCGGCGATGTTGGCTACATCAGTGCAGACGGCAACCGCTTTGAAGTACGCGACACCCAAAAAATCAAAGCCGCAGTTACAGCACAATTTGGTGCGGTGTTGAACGGCAGCTTGAAAGTGGGCGACAGCGTAACGGCGCAAGTTGACAACGATTTGCGCGACTCAATTACGCGTAACCACAGCGTAACCCACTTGATGCATCAAGCATTGCGCGAAGTGTTGGGGACACACGTTGAGCAAAAAGGCTCGTTGCAAAACGCTGAATTGACGCGCTTTGACATTTCACATCATCAAGCGATTTCAGCCGAAGAGTTGGCAGAAGTGGAACGCAAAGTCAATGCCGCGATTATGGCGAACGTGCCTGTGCGTGTGGAAACCATGTCTATGGAAGATGCACAAAAAACAGGCGCGATGATGTTGTTTGGCGAAAAATACGGCGAATTTGTGCGTGTGGTAATGATGGATGAATACTCGACCGAATTGTGCGGCGGCACCCACGTTGCCCGCACGGGCGACATCGGTTTCTTCAAAATCATTTCCGAAGGCGGCATCGCTGCTGGCGTGCGCCGCGTGGAAGCGATTACAGGTTTCAATGCTTTGCAATTCGTGCAAAATCAAGAAACCTTGTTGAAAAACATCATCGCCGAAGTGAAAGCGCAAACCGAAAAAGACGTGTTGGCGAAAATCCAAGCCAACGCCGCCCAAGCGAAAAACACCGAAAAAGCCTTGGCGGCTGCCAAAACCGAATTGGCGGTGTACGCAGGCGCGAAATTGCTCGACCAAGCACAAGATTTGGGCAACGCCGCACTCATCGTGGCACAAATCGATGCCGAAGCAGGCGCATTGCGTGAAATCGTCAGCGATTTGACAGGCAAATCAGACAAAGCGGTTGTGTTGCTCGCCAGCGTCAACGAAGGCAAAGTCGCTTTGTGTGCAGGCGTGTCTAAACCTTTGACTAACCAAGTGAAAGCAGGCGATTTGGTGAAATTCGTTGCCGAACAAGTTGGTGGCAAAGGTGGCGGTCGTCCTGATTTGGCACAAGCAGGCGGCACAGACGCAGCAGCCTTGCCAAATGCCTTGAACCAAGTGGAAAACTGGGTGAAAGAACGCGTTTGATTGAGTGTTTCATTTGATTTCAAACGCTTTAACAGTTTGATTTTAAAGGTTTGAAAAGCGATGCCGTCTGCAGTTATTTAAACTGCAGACGGCATTTTTGCGATGAATGTGGAGCGTGTGGCAATCTTGTTTTACAATCGCGCTCGGACATTTGGTTTATGACGAAAGAAAATTATGGACAGCAAATTTTATTCTTTGGAAGAAGTGGCGGCGTTTTATCAGCAAGAGCGTGAGCCGTATCCTGAAGCGTTTCGTTTGCGTATTCATCGCTCTTTGAGTTGGCTCAAACGCGCCGATGAGCTGGTGTGTTTGAACGGTAAACATCACGATGATGCGGATTGGGATTTGGCGTTTATTACGATTTGGATTGCGTTTAATGCGGCGTATGCCAAGGATTTGCAAACGCAGACGGCACAAGACAAAGTGAACTTTCGTGAGTTTTTGCAGTGCATCACGCAAATGGACAAAAAGCAGGAAGTGTATGCTTTGATTTGGCAACGTTTTTCTTCGGAAATTCGGGCTTTGTTGGAAAATCGTTATGTGTTTCAGCCGTTTTGGGATTGGCACAATGGTGTGATTGCGCAGGCGGACTTTGAGGAAAAAGAAGCGAAAAGTAAGGCGGCGACTCGTTTGGCTTTGCAGGAAATGGATACGAGTAAGATTTTGTGGATTGTGTTTGACCGTTTGTACACGCTGCGCAATCAGTTGATACACGGCGGCGCAACGCATGGCAGCAAGGCGAATCGTTTGCAAATAAAGGCGGCTTATGGCTTTTTGCGCCAACTTTTGCCTGTGATGCTGATGATTATGATGCAAGAGCCAAACCGCGAAAGCTGGGGCAAGCCGTTTTATCCTTATGTGAAAGAATGAGAAAGGAAAAGGGCGATGGCGTTTAAGCAAGCGAGTATTTGGGCGTGTGAGAAGTGCGATTGGAAAGACGATAAAGTGATGCAGTCGGATGTGTTGTTGCCGAAGCCACACGAACACTGTCCGCGCTGTGGCGGCGATTTGGTCGGCAAAAAAGCCAGTTTATTAGACGAAATGCAAGCGAAAATCAAGCAAGTTTTAGCTTGACGCTTTGCCAAGCATAATGATGCCGTCTGCGATTGAAAGGATTTTCTTGTAGCCAAGCTGCGGAGCGGTTTACTTTCAACAGCGCAGACGGCATGATTTTGGGCAAAGCCGTTTGTTAAAAAGCGGCTATGGTCTTATAATATCGGCAATTTCTGATTTTGGCGGCTGGGGCAAACTGGCTGCTTCTTTTATTTAAAAACTCTTTGAAAACAATCATATGATGAATAAAGAACAATTTGCCGATAATCATTTTATCCGCACCATTATCGAAGACGATTTGCAAACAGGCAAACACGCGGCGATTCAAACCCGTTTTCCGCCCGAGCCAAACGGTTATTTGCACATCGGTCATGCCAAATCAATTTGTTTGAACTTTGGTTTGGCTTATGTTTACGATGGTTTATGCAATTTGCGTTTTGACGACACGAACCCTGAAAAAGAAAGCCAAGAATACGTTAATTCGATTAAAGAAGATGTTCAGTGGTTGGGTTTTCAGTGGGCAGGCGAAGCGCGTTTTGCATCGAATTATTTTGACCAACTGTTTGATTATGCAGTGGGTTTGATTCAAGACGGCAAAGCGTATGTAGACGATTTAACTGCCGATGAAATGCGCGAATACCGCGGCACGCTCACTGAAGCAGGCAAAAACAGCCCGTATCGCGAGCGAAGCGTGGAAGAAAATTTGGATTTGTTCATGCGCATGAAAAACGGCGAGTTTGCAGACGGCAGCAAAACCCTGCGTTTGAAAATTGACATGGCTTCGGGCAACGTCAATCTGCGCGACCCTGTGATTTACCGCATTCGCCGCGCCCATCATCACAACACGGGCGATAAGTGGTGCATTTATCCGATGTATGACTACACCCACGCGATTTCCGATGCGATTGAAGGCATCAGCCACTCTTTGTGTACGCTGGAATTTGAATCGCATCGTCCGCTTTATGATTGGGTGTTGGACAATATTCCTGCACCGAGTGCGACGCGTCCGCGTCAATACGAATTTTCGCGTTTGGAATTATTGTATTCCATCACATCAAAACGCAAACTCAATCAGTTGGTTACAGAAGGCCATGTAACGGGTTGGAACGACCCGCGTATGCCAACCATTTCAGGAATGCGCCGCAGAGGTTACACGCCTGAAGGTTTACGTTTGTTCGCCAAACGCGTGGGCATTTCCAAATCGGAAAACATCGTGGACATGAGCGTTTTGGAAGGGGCAATTCGCGAAGAATTGGAAAACTCTGCGCCACGTTTAATGGCGGTGTTGAACCCGATTAAGGTAACACTAACTAACTTTGAAGCAGGCAAAACCCAAAGTCGCGCTGCGCCGTTTCATCCGCATCACGAAGAAATGGGCAGCCGCGAAGTGCCGATTTCATCGACGATTTACATTGAAGCAGACGATTTCAGCGACAATCCGCCCAAAGGTTTCCAGCGTTTGATTGAAGGCGGCGAAGTGCGCCTGCGTTATAGCTATGTGATTAAGTGTGATGAAGTGGTGCGCGCTGCAGACGGCAGCATTGCCGAACTCAAATGCAGCATCGACCACGACACGCTGGGCAAGAAGCCAGAAGGGCGCAAGGTCAAAGGTGTGATTCACTGGGTGTCTGCCGAACACGCTGCCGAAATCAAAGTGCGTTTGTACGATAGATTGTTCACCGAAGCGCGTCCCGATGCGGTGCGTGGCGAAGACGGCGAATATTTGCCCTTCACCGATTTCTTAAACCCCAATTCGGTGCAAGAAATCACGGCTTATGCCGAAAGCGTGGCTAATGATTTGCCAGCCGAAAGCCGTTGGCAGTTTGAGCGTTTGGGTTATTTTGTTACCGACCGTTTTGACCATCAACAAGGCAAACCTGTGTTCAACCGCACGGTTGCGCTGAAAGACACTTGGCAAAAAGAAGCGTAAACATCTTGAAGCAATTGAAAAAACGATGCCGTCTGCAACATAAAGCGCAGACGGCATTTTGTTTGGTTTGACGATTTGACAAGGCAATGCAAATGCAATAAACGCAGATAAAACAAATCCCTGATTATGACTAATCAGGGACAAAAAACCTATAAGGAAAAGTAAAAATGAAAATTCAAACTTGGCGGAAGCGGTGAGATTCGAACTCACGGAGGGCTATCAACCCTCGACGGTTTTCAAGACCGTTGCATTAAACCGCTCTGCCACACTTCCGTCTTTGAAGTGGCGAATTATACTGATTTTTCGCTGCTTTTCAAGCCTTTTGCCCGATTTTTTGTGCTGTTCTGGTTTAGCGAATTGTTTTTACTGAATTTGTTTTTACTCTATTTTTGTTTACCGCAAAAGGCAAATTTTATATTGCATTTGCTTTCACGGTGTTTGCTTATCATTTCGCCTGTTCGGCACGATGAAACACCCATTCGTTTTCGCTAGATGAAGTCGAATGAAATTGATAGCCTTCGTAATCAAAATTTTTCAAATCTTCAGGGTTTTGAATCTTGTGGTCGGCGGCATAACGCACCATCAAACCGCGGGCGCGTTTGGCGTAAAAGCTGATGATTTTGTATTGTCCGTTTTTCTCGTCTTTGAAAATCGGTGTAATGATGTTGGCATTCACATTTTTGCTTTGCACCGCTTTGAAATATTCTTGCGAAGCCAAGTTAATCAAAGTGTCGCTGCCTTGTTCGGCAAGGGTTTGATTGAGTGTGTCGGTGATGATGTTGCCCCAAAATTCATAGAGATTTTTGCCGCGACTGTTGGCAAACGCCGTGCCCATTTCCAAACGATAAGGCTGCATCAAATCCAGCGGACGCAATAAGCCATACAAACCCGACAAGAGGCGAACATGGTTTTGCAAATAGGCGATGCCGTCTGCACTTAAGTTTGCCGCGTCCAGACCTTCGTACACATCGCCATTGAACATAAACACCGCTTGTTTGGCGTTTTCGGGCGTAAACGGCAGCTGCCATTCTTGGTTGCGCTGATAATTGAGCAAGGCGATTTTGTCGGAAACGTGCATCAACTCGGCGATGTGTTGTGGCGCGAGTTGGCGCACTTCTTGCATTAAGGTTTCGGCGTGTGCCAACAAACTGGCTTGAGTGTATTCGTTAGTTGGTGCGGCTTTGGTTTCATTGAGATTTTTGGCGGGAGAAAGTACGAATAACATGGTTTTTCCTTGTATTTGAATGAGTGATGCGATGCGTAAAGTGCAGACGGCATGACTGTACGCGTTTATCGCACAGGGTGCAAATATCGCGTAAATAGTTATTTTTGATGATTATTCTTGGTAGAACTCAATCGGCAAACCGTCTGGGTCGCGCGTGAAGAAAAAGGTTTTGCCTGTGTATTCATCTTGACGTAAATCTTCGCAATCCACGCCCAAAGCCAGCAGCTCGGCACGCTTTTGCGCTGGGTCGGCAACCTCAAACGCCAAATGACGCAAACCGCAGGCTTCAGGCTGGCTGACGCGTGGCGGTGGCGACGGAAAGGAAAACAGTTCCAGCAAATACACGCCATTGAGCGCAAGGTCGAGTTTGTAGGATTGACGCTCTGCGCGATAATGTTCGGCGATGATTTCCAGCCCAAGAATGTCGGTGTAAAAGCGTTTGGACTGTGAATAGTCTGAACAAATGAGTGCGATGTGATGCAGTTTCATGTTTCATCAAGCAAGATGGATTTTTGCCGTCTGCAGTTTCATTCCAAGTTTGAAAACAAGTCTGAAAATTGAGTGCAGACGGCAAACGCTAAACCATCAATCTAAAGTCATAGCCAACACGGTCTGTTCTTGTTTTTGACGGAACGCTGCCAGTTTGTCGGCAAGTTCGCTATCGTGATTCGCCAGCAAAGAAATCGCGAACAAAGCGGCGTTGGCTGCGCCTGCTTCGCCGATGGCAAAAGTCGCTACTGGCACGCCTTTGGGCATTTGCACAATCGACAACAGCGAATCTTCGCCACGCAAATATTTGCTCGGCACAGGCACGCCCAACACGGGAACTGTAGTTTTTGCCGCCACCATACCTGGTAAATGCGCCGCACCGCCTGCACCTGCGATAATCGCTTGCAAACCGCGTTCGCGAGCGGTTTCGGCGTATTCAAACATCAAATCGGGCGTGCGGTGTGCCGACACCACGCGTGCTTCATATTCCACGCCAAACTCTTGCAAAAATTGTGCTGCCGCTTGCATAACAGGCCAGTCGCTGTTGCTGCCCATGATGATGCCCACTTTTGCCATGTTTTTTCCTTTAGTGAATCAAAATGATTGAATAAAAATAATGGGTTAACAAAGAATAAAAGATTTTACCACTGCAGACGGCATCGCTTTTTGCAATATGCCGTCTGCAGTGGAAATATTTGTTTTTTAGCTATTTTTTCAGCAATAAAGTCAAACCGTCGCCGATGGGCAAGGTAATCGGAACAATGCGTTCATCGTGTGGCAAGGACGCGTTAAACGCCTGCAACACCGCTAAACTCGGCGGCGGATTGTTCACATTTTGCTGAAACACGCGTCCGCCCAACAACACATTATCAATCGCGATGATGCCGCCCGAACGCACCAGCTGCAGGCAACGCTCAAAATACGCTGGAGTCGGTTCTTTATCGGCATCAATCAGGGCGATGTCGTAAAAGCCAACTTTTCCATCGTCTAATAATTCGTCCAAAGTCAGCAAAGCAGGTTGCAAATATAAGCTGATTTTGTGTGCCACGCCTGCTTGTTGCCACGCGTTTTGGGCGTGTTCGGTGAAGCTGACATTGATGTCGCAGGCTGTGATTGTGCCGTGTTCGGGCAGGGCGAGTGCCATTGCGGTGCTGCTGTAGCCCGTGAACACGCCGATTTCCAAATAGCGTTCTGCTTTGATGAGACGCGCCAACCAAGTCAGCATCGCCGCTTGCTCGGGGGCAATCGCCATTTTGCCTTTGCGATGCTCAATGCTGTTCTGGCGAATCGCTTGCAAAACAGGATGTTCGCTTTCGTTAATCGTCTGCAAATAGGCGATTAAATCGCTGCTGACCGCGGTGGTTTGAATGCTCATACGCAACTGCAGACGGCAAGATTAATCTGGCTGATAGGCATAAGGTTTTTTGGGTAATTTACTGGCTTCAAATGCCGCCAACTCTTCGGGTGTGGTTTTGCCGTCCCACAATAAGCTGCGGTTTTTTAAGCGTTGTTCGGCTTCTTCTGGGTGTTTTTCCAAATAATCGTTTAAAAATTCGGTGGCTTCTGATTTGTAGTGATACATGATGTTTCCTTTGTTTGCGGTTTGCCTGAGTGGGCAAGACAAGAAAGCGCGTATTATAGCAGTTGTTTAAAGTTTGTTTGTAAACTATTAGGCGGTTATAATGCACATTTTTTGAAAAGTGGGTTTAGCGACACTTGAAACCTTTGCCAAACGATTTGCGGTACGCGCGCAGATTTTTTGGCAAAGCGGTTTTAAGTGTGCTATTGCTTTTATTGATAACTCAATCAAACTGTTAAAACAATAATGTTAAAAAAACTTTGGCACAAAGTGGCGAAAAAAACGCCTGCAAACACGCTCAATAAGCAGGTTTTGTCTTATCCGCAACACGGTTTTGATGTACACGACATCAGTTTTGCCGCCGAGCAAGTGGTTACGCGTTTGCAAAAAGCAGGCTATCAAGCGTATGTGGTGGGCGGCGCGGTGCGCGATTTGTTGTTGGATTTTGAACCTAAAGATTTTGATGTAGCAACCGATGCCACGCCTGAAGAAGTCAGTGCTTTGTTCAGACGCAGTCGCATCATTGGGCGGCGCTTCCCGATTGTCCATGTGATGATTGGCCCTGAAACTATAGAAGTAACCACTTTTCGCGGCGCTGGGAAAGTGGTGCAAAATCAACACGGTCGCATCATGCGCGACAATACTTATGGCTCTTTAGAAGAAGACGCGCAACGCCGCGACTTCACTTGCAACGCCTTGTATTTTGACCCGATTAAACGTGAAATCATTGATTTTCATGATGGCGTTTCGGCGGTGCAGAGCCGTGAATTGGTCATTATTGGAGATGCGGCGGAGCGTTATCAAGAAGACCCTGTGCGCATTTTGCGGGCGGTGCGTTTGTCGGGCAAACTGGGGTTTAGCGTTGCCCCCGATACCGCCGCCCCGATTGCCACTTCGGCAAAACATTTGCAAAACGAACCTGTTGCGCGTTTGTTTGATGAAATCATGAAAATTCTGTTTTCGGGTTACGCCAGACGCTGTTTGCAACAATTAAACACGCTGAATGTGCCGAACAATATTCATCCTTTGTTGAGCGCGCTGCAGACGGCAAATTCGGGCAAAACCACAATGGCGAGCATCGCTTTGAAAAACACCGATGAGCGTTTGCGTGCCGAAAAATCGGTTTCGGTGGGTTTTGTGTTGGCGACTTTGCTATGGAGCGAAGTGTTTGCCGCGTGGCAAAAATACTTGCAACGCGGTTTGAAAACCGTGCCAGCATTGAGCGAAGCGATGGCGGAAACGCGTGAAAAAATGGAAAAATGGGGCGTGCCGCAACGCTTCACCGCAACCATGCGCGAGATTTGGCAGTTGCAACCGCAGTTTGACAATATGCGCGGTGCGCGTCCGCATCGTTTGTTGGCACAAGCGCGTTTTCGGGCGGCGTATGATTTTTTGATTTTGCGCGCCCAAATGGGCGAAGTGCCGCAAGAGCAAGTGGATTGGTGGACGCAATTTCAGCACGCCGATGAAGCGGAACGCCAAGCAATGACGATGGCGGCACAGCAAGGCGATGAAGAAAGTCGTGGTAAAAACAAGCGCAGACGCAAGCCAAGAAGACGCAAAAGCAATGCGAAAAGTGTTGATGAATGATTATGCCGACTGCAGTTTGAGTGAGCGAGAAAAGTAAATGAAACAAGCGATTATTGCTTTGGGCAGCAATTTGGAAAACCCCATTCAGCAAGTGCAAAATGCTTTAAACGCACTGGCGAATTTGCCGCAAACCAAGTTGCTGCAGCATTCTTCTTTGTATTTAACCACGCCGATTGGCTATGCCGAGCAAGCAGATTTTGTCAATGCGGTGTGCGAAGTGCAGACGGCATTGAGTGCCAAAGAATTGTTACAACATTTGCAAAACATAGAAAATCAATTCGGGCGCGTGCGCAGTTTTCGCAATGCACCGCGTACTTTAGATTTGGATGTAATTGATTTTAATCATGAAATCAGCGATGACCCTGATTTGATTTTGCCGCATCCGCGCGCGTTTGAACGCGGTTTTGTGATGTGTCCGCTGGCGGAAATTTTGCCCGATTTTATCTTGGGCGAACACGGCAAAGCCAGTGATTTGGCAGCGAAAACGCAGATGCAAGGCGTGCAAATTTTGGCAAACAGTGCCGATAAAAATCAGCAAAATTGAGGACTTATGGATTACAAATACATTGTGGTGGAAGGTTCAATCGGCAGCAATAAATCGGCGCTGGCGCGGCGTTTGGCGGATTATTTTGATGCGCTTTATTTGACCGAAAGCCCCGAACGCAATCCGTTTTTGGATTTGTTTTACCAAAATCCAACCAAACACGGCATGGCGGCTGAATTGTATTTTTTGATGCGCCGAACCGAAGCGATAGACATCATCAATTTTGAAGAGGCCAAACCAAGTGGACGCGTGGTGGCGGATTTTTTGTTGGAAAAAGACCAGATTTTTGTGCCGATTTTGTTAGACGGCAATGAAAACAGCAATGAGCAAACGCTGTTTTGGCAAGTAAAACATAAGGTTATGCCTGAAATCCCTGTGCCAGATTTGGTGATTTATTTGCAAACCAGTGATGAAGTGGCGAACAAACGTTTGCATCAACGCGGCGACTATCATTTGAATCTGTTTCCGCAAGGCTACTTGAATCAAATTCATGAAGAATACCGCCGTTTTTTCCATTTATACCAAAATTCGCCTTTGCTGATTGCGAATGCCGATGAGTTGGATTTTGTGGAAAATGACGACCATTTTGAAATTTTATTGCGCACAATTAGCCATATGCAAGGCAAACGCCATTATTTAAATTTGAGTGCGGCATAAATCAAAAACGATTGAAACCAAAACAAACAAATGCCGTCTGCAGACGGCATCAGTGAAAAAAACATTAAGGAAAATCAATGATTACTGTAAACAGCTTGCGTCAAATGAAAGCAGCAGGCGAAAAAATCGCGATGCTCACGGCATATGAAGCCAGCTTCGCTGCTTTGATGGACAAAGCTGGAGTCGATGTTTTGTTGGTCGGCGACTCTTTAGGTATGGTGGTGCAAGGAAAAACCTCTACTTTGCCCGTTACTTTAGACGAAATGTGTTACCACACCAAAGCGGTGGCGCGTGGCACGCAAAACGCGATGATTGTTACCGATTTGCCGTTTGGCGCGTATCAAGCGAGCAAGGAGCAAGCCTTTGAAGCATCGGCGAAATTGATGGCATCGGGTGCGCATATGGTCAAATTAGAGGGCGGCGCATTCATGGCAGAAACCACGCAATTTTTGCAAATGCGCGGCATTCCTGTTTGTGCCCACATCGGTTTAACGCCGCAATCGGTGTTTGCGTTTGGCGGCTACAAAGTGCAGGGCAAAGGCGAAGTAGCGGCGCAGGCTTTGCTTGCCGATGCGCAGGCGCACGATGAAGCAGGCGCGGCTTTGGTGTTGATGGAATGCGTGCCTGCGACTTTGGCAAAACAAGTTACCGAAAGCGTTTCTTGCCCAACTATAGGCATAGGCGCAGGCGTGGATTGCGATGGGCAAGTGTTGGTGATGCACGATATGTTAGGCATTTTCAATGGCAAAACCGCGCGTTTCGTAAAAAATTTCATGCAAGGACAAAACAGCATTCAAGCGGCGGTTGAAGCCTATGTTCGCGAAGTGAAAGCCACAACATTCCCAGCCGCAGAACACGTTTTCTAATCAAACGAAAACCGCAAACTTGAGCATAAAATGCCGTCTGCAGACGGCATTCGCATTTGAAAAACAGTTAAATTAAAAATAAAGCAAACAGATAAAAAATGAAAATTATTCATACCATTTCAGAATTACGCGCGTGGCGCAAAACAGTGGGCAAAGTGGCGTTCGTGCCGACCATGGGCAATTTGCACGAAGGGCATTTGTCTTTAGTGCGTGCGGCGCGTGAGCGTGCCGACAATGTGGTGGTCAGCATTTTTGTCAATCGCTTGCAATTTGGGCATGGCGAAGATTTTGACCGCTATCCGCGTACGCTAGAACAAGACGCGGAAAAACTGCGTGGCGAAGGCGTGGCGGTGGTGTTTGCACCCGACGAAGCGGAACTTTATCCCAACGTTATCCAACAATATCAGGTTGAACCGCCACATTTGCAAAACGAATTATGCGGTGCGTTTCGCCCAGGGCATTTTCGCGGCGTGGCGACGGTTGTGCTGAAATTATTCAATATCGTGCAAGCCGATGTGGTGTGTTTCGGCAAAAAAGATTATCAGCAACTGGCGATTATTCAAGGTTTGGTGCGCGATTTGAATGTAGACATTGAGATTGTGCCGATTGACACGGGTCGTGCTGCCGACGGCTTGGCTTTGTCTAGTCGCAATCAATATTTGAGCGACAGCGAACGCGCTGAAGCGCCGCGTTTGTATCGCGAATTGAACGCCATCGCCCAAGCCTTGCAAGCTGGCAATGTGCATTATGCCGATTTGGAAAAGCAAGCCACGCAAAGCCTACAAAATGCAGGCTGGCAAGTGGATTATGTGGAAATTCGTCATGCCGAAAGTTTACAAGTTGCCAAAGCGGGCGATAAAAAACTGGTGATTTTGGCTGCGGCGCGTTTGGGCAGCACACGTTTGATTGATAATTTAGAAGTGTTTTTGTAAACCGATTGAGCAAAATAAATCGATAAATGCCGTCTGCGATTTTGAGTGAGAGCCTGTAGCTTTGCTAAAGGATTTCTCTCGGTTGCAGACGGCATTGTTTTATTTAAAAAGTGCATAACAGTTTATTGTTGTTGGTATAAATGCAACAAATGTTGAGAATGGTTAAAAAATGTAAGAAAAAGCGAGCAACATCGGCGAAAATTTGTTAGAGTATTCACTTTAATTTTTCTACTCACAGCAACACAAAGGCGAAAAAATGAACACAAAAATCTGGTTGAAACCCACTTTATGTTTTACTTTGGCAGCATTGTCGCAATATGCCGCCGCATCAGGTTATCACTTCGGCACACAATCGGTTGGCTCACAAAGCACCGCCAACTCATCAGCTGCTGAAGCTGCCGACCCATCAACCTTATTCTACAACGGCGCAGGTTTAACCAAGCTGGACGGCACGCAAGCTACAGTAAACATCAATTTGGTTAAACCAAGCGTGAAATACCAAAACGCCAAAGCCTATTATGCAGACGGCACAGAAATCACGACCAACGCCAGCAACACAGGCGCGGGCGAAACCAGCGGTAAAATCGCGTCTGATGTACAAGCTGTGCCGCACTTATACGCATCGCATAAAATCAATGAAAATGTTGCCGTTGGCTTGGGAGCGTTCGTGCCGTTTGGCTCTGGCACGGAATACAGCCGCGATTCGGTTTTGCGTTACAACTTAAACGAGTTGGGCTTGCAAACCTTGGCGGTTCAGCCGACTGTGGCGTTTAAAGTGCATCCGCAGCACTCGTTCGCGGTGGGTTTGGTGGCGCAACACACTGAAGCCGAATTGCGTCAATACGCGAATTTTGGTGCGAATTTAACTGCAGGTTTGAAAGCGCAGACGGCAGCTTTATCTCAACTCGGCATTACCACTTCAGCACAAGCGAATGCCGCTTTAACCCAAATCAGCACAGACATCACCCAACTGAACGCAGCGATTGCACAAGTCGCAGCTAATAATGAGGACACAAGCGCATTGCAAACGCAATTAACTGCTTTGACAACGCGACAGCAACAGCTGGCGCGTGGCAGTGCCGCTTTGAGTGCGATTGAACAGGCAACCGCCAACAATACCAACGGCAACGGTGCTGCAGACGGCTACGCGCGCGTGAAAGGCGATGACTGGGGCTTTGGTTACACCTTAAGCTGGTTGTGGGACGTGAATGATGCGGTGCGCGTGGGTGCGAACTATCGCTCGCCGGTGAAACACACTTTAGAAGGCACGAGCGAATGGCATTTGAGCGACGGTTTGTTCAATAACGCCGCTTTGGGCAGTGCCTTGCAAAGCCAAATCCGTGCGGCTGGCTATGTTGCCAACGAAAACGCATCGGTGAAAATCACCACGCCAGAATCGCTTTCGGTTCACGGCATGTGGGCGGTGGACGACAAATGGAAAGTGTTTGGCGATGCGACTTGGACACGCCATTCGCGCTTCAATCAAGCGAATTTGTATTTGGGCGACGCAAAAACCGTTGCAACTGATGTCAATGGCGTAAACCAAAGCAACCAAACCATTTTGCAACCGAACTGGCGCAACACTTGGAAAGTGGCAGTGGGCGTGTCTTATCAATGGAGCAAGCCTTTGCAATTGCGCGCAGGCGTGGCATACGACCAGTCGCCAGTGAAAAACGCCAGCTATCGCATGACGACTTTGCCTGATAACGACCGCATTTGGCTCTCGCTCGGCGCGAAATACGATTTCAATGCCAACCACAGCTTGAATGTTGCCTACAGCCATTTGTTCATCAAAAACGCCAAAGCTGAAGTGAACGGCTATTGCGGCGGCAGCGCAGCCACCTCGGTTGCTTGCGTATCGAGCAAAACCCGCGGTTCGGCGGATTACCGCAGCCGTGCCGACATCTTGGGCTTGCAATACACTTACAAATTCTAATCGCAAGTGTTGTGAATATGCGAAACGATTAAACACTTAAAACCGATGCCGTCTGCAAAGAACGCAGTCCTGTTAGAGAAGCTAAAGGACAGTTTGAGTTGCAGACGGCATTTTTGTTTTTCGGCTTGAACGAAATCTCGTTACAATACGCGTTTTCAAAAAATGAGTAAGAAAAATGAACGCGCAAAAGCGGGAATTGTTGGGTTCGGCGTGGATGATTTTGGCGGCATTGCTGTTCACGCTGATGAATGTTTTGCTGAAAAAAGTGGCAAATTTTGGTTATAGCACCAGCGAGTTGGTGTTTTGGCGAATGTTGTTTTCGGTGTTTGTGTTGGGTGCGATGATTGTTTTGCGTGGGCAAACGCTGAAAACGCCGCACTGGAAAAAGCATTTGAGCCGCAGCGTGTCTGGTACGCTGGCGATGTGTTGCACTTTTTATACTTTGGTGAATTTGCCGCTGGCGACAGGCACGATGTTGGGCTACACATCGTCTATTTTTTTGGCTTTGCTGTCGTGGATTGTGTTGAAGGAAAAAATTTCTGGCTACACGCAAATGATTTTGGCGATGGGTTTTGTCGGCGTGGTGTTGTTGCTGAATCCAAGTTTTGCCAGTGGACAGGAAGGCGCAGCGGTGATTGGTTTGCTCGGCGGCGTGTTGTCGGGTTGGGCGTATTTGCAAGTGCGTGAACTGTCTTTGTTGGGCGAACCTGCTTGGCGTGTGGTGTTTTATTTTTCGGCTGTGGGCATGGTTTTGGCGGCGGCTTTAACCAGTTTGCAAACGTGGCACGCGCTGACTTGGCAGGCGATTCCGTATTTATTGGGCATAGGTGCAGCGGCTTTGTTGGCACAACTGGCAATGACAACGGCTTATCAAGTTGGACGCAAGTTTACTGTGGCATCTTTGGCGTATTTGACTGTTGTGTTTTCGGCTTTAGCGGGTATGTTTTTGTTTGACGAAATCATTGGCTGGCAAGAAATTGCAGGCATTGCGATTATCATTGGCGCAGGCGTTTTGAGCGGTTTGAAAAAATAATCGGCGTAAAAAAATGCCGTCTGCAGATGAAGGTGCAGACGGCATGATTTTTGTGCAATCCATTAAGACGGACGTTGCAACATCCACGTTTGAATTTTACGCGCATCGTTTACACGCGTTGCCGAAGTAGGCGAATTGAGCAAAACAATGGTAACGGGTTGTCCGCCAACTTTGGTTTTTACGACCATTGAGCGACCCGCTTCGCGGATATAACCTGTTTTTTGCAAATCCACTTCCCAAGTGCCTTCGCGCACTAAAGCGTTGGAATTGCGATAAGTTTCTTGTTTGCCATTGCTGGTATAAACCGAGCCAGACATAGACGTGCTGTCGCGGCGAATTTGCGGATATTTCGCAGCTGCTGCAACGAGTTTAGCCAAATCGTTGGCAGTGGAAACATTGCGAAAATCCAAGCCAGTCGGTTCGTAAAAACGCGAATTGTACATGCCTAATTGCTGCGCTTTTTGATTCATTGCTGCCACAAAAGCCGCCATGCCACCTGGATAAGTGCGACCTAAAGCCGCAGTGGCGCGGTTTTCGCTAGACATCAAACTCAAATGCAACATTTGCGCGCGGGTTAACGTTGTGCCGATAGACAAGCGGCTGCCCGTGCCTTTTAGGCGGTCGATTTCCGCTTCTGTGATGGTTACCATCTCATTCATATTGAGTCTGGCGTCTAGTGTAACCATTGCCGACATCAATTTAGAAATTGACGCAATCGGCATCACGCGATTGGCATTTTTCTGATACAAGGCTTCGCCTGTTTTATCGTTTAAAATCAATGCCGATTGCGATGATAACAGCGGACCAGCGATAGCGGCTTGTGCTTCCAACATTTCGCTGGGATTGTTTTGAATGAAATTTAAATTCGGGGTGTTTT
>JAUNMN010000029.1 GCA_030531795.1 Neisseria sp. | reverse complement strand
CGATTGTGTTAATCGGCATCATCGGCTGGGCTTTGGACAGCGGCGCACGCAAACTCGGCGCGTGGTGGAAACGTTAAAGCAAACGTTTTGAGTGAACAAGAAAAGATGCCGTCTGCGACCGAAGGGAGTCCCATAGCGAAGCTATAGGGGCGGTTTTCAAAAATCGCAGACGGCATTTGCATTATAATTGCCCGTCATTCATTTCACTTCACACGAAAGCCAACCATGTTAGCCGAACAAAAACGCTTGGCGTATTTGCAAGTGTTGAGCCAAAATCTTGCCAGCCAGCCAGCCAGCCAGCCAGCGGATATTAACGCGCTGTATTTGCAACAAGTTTTGCAACACCGAACGCAATACTCAGCTTTGCCAGCTTTAAACCTAAACAGCTGTTTTCAAATCCATAGGCATCACGAACACGCGCCTTGGGTGATTTTCTTTCAAGGCATGTATGAAAGCCACATCGCTCCTTATTTTCAAAATGACCCAGAGTTGCAAAACTTATCGCAGCTCAACGACAGCAGCTTGCCGTTTTCCTTTCAGTCCTTCATCAAAACGCACACCGAGTTCAATTATATTTGCGTGAAAGACAATTTTCAGTCGTGGTATTTGCTGCATTTTGAATACTATTTAGCGGCTTTATTGCAGATTTTGCCGCAAGTTCAGGCGCAAGAAATCATCACGGTTGGTTGTTCTGCTGGTGCGAGTGCGGCGATTTTGTTCGGGCATTATTTGGAAGCCAGTAAAACCATTGCTTTTGCGCCGCAACTGAAAATGTATCATTTGCACCATGTGAACGCATATCGGCATAAACTCAATCAGCGTTATCGTTTGGGCGAGTTGGCACTTGCCGATTTGGCACGCCTTCATCAACAACATCAGGGTTTTGCCCAAAAGGTTCACATAGTGCAGGCGGCACAAAACGAAAGTGATTGGATAGAATTGAACTTCATTCCGTGGCGACAAGATAGCCGCATTTCTACCACTTTTTTCGCAGAGCAAGAACATGATTTGTTTTCGGTTATGGATAAAGAATATTTGTTTCGCTGGCTGAAAATGATGCTGTCGGAATGATGCGCGAAGGAAAAAGCTGCCTGTTGAGGCAGCTTTGTGTTTTGCAAAAACGGCGAGGAATTAAGCCGCTACTTTTTCACATTCTTTGATGCACGCCAAGCAAGATTCGTAGCAGGCTTTGCATTCGGCGTGGTGTCCAGCGTGTTCTTTACAAGCAGCGGCGCAGGCGCGGCAGGCTTGCAAAGCCACTTTGGCTAATTGTGGCACCAAGCTAGATTGTTGCGCTGCCAAGTTTGACAATGCACCACACAAAGCCAACATTTGATTCACGTTGGTCGCGCAATCTTTCATGCTGGTGTCGCCTTGCGACAACAAGCGAATGCAGTGCGCCAAACACACATTGCCAGCCGCTTGGCAATGACCTGTGGCGGTGCGCAAAGCGTCGTAAGGATTGTTGGCAGCAGTGTGCGCGTGATGCGCATGGTCGTGCGAACCGTGATTGTGCATACCGTGTGCGGCGGCAGTTGCGGCAACGGTAGACAAAGAAACGGCAGCCGCGCTGCCGATGAATTGACGGCGATTCATGAGTAAACTCCTTTGTTCGGAAAATGAAGATTCAGATAAAGTGAGTGAAACGAATATGTTGAACTCATAAAAATTGTAGCAAATATTCTGTTTTTTGGCTTATTGGGCGGAAAAATTTTATCTATCAGCTGATTTATCGCAAACTTTTTGGCTTAAAGTGTGATTTTGGCTGAATGAAATGCCGTCTGCGGTTTTTATCAAGTCGTCCCTATAGCTTCGCTATGGAACTCTTTTCAATCGCAGACGGCATCGTGTATGGCAAAATTGAAAACAGGCGTTTTACAAACCTAATCCCTGCCAAATTGCATCGATTTTGTTCACCACATCGGCATCGCGTTCAATGACGCGACCCCATTCGCGGTTGGTTTCGCCTTGCCATTTGTTTGTTGCGTCCAAACCCATTTTGCCACCTAAACCACTGACAGGGCTGGCGAAATCCAAATAATCAATCGGCGTGTTTTCAATCAAAACCGTGTCGCGCACGGGGTCCATACGCGTGGTAATCGCCCAAATCACTTCTTTCCAGTCGCGGCAATTGACATCATCGTCCACCACCACAATGAATTTGGTGTACATGAATTGTCGCAGGAAACTCCAACAACCCATCATCACGCGTTTGGCGTGTCCAGCATATTGTTTTTTAATGGAAACTACAGCCATGCGATACGAACAGCCCTCGGGCGGCAGATAAAAATCCACGATTTCGGGGAACTGTTTTTGCAAGAGCGGCACGAACACTTCGTTTAATGCCACGCCCAAAACCGCTGGCTCATCAGGCGGTTTGCCCGTGTAGGTGCTGTGGTAAATCGGGTTTTCGCGCATGGTGATGCGCTCCACCGTGAACACAGGGAAATAATCCTGCTCATTGTAGTAGCCAGTGTGGTCGCCATAAGGGCCTTCCAAAGCAACTTCATCAGGGTAAATCACGCCTTCTAACACAATTTCTGCACGCGCTGGCACTTGCAAATCGTTGCCGATGCACTTCACTAACTCAGTACGCGAACCGCGTAATAAACCTGCAAACTGGTATTCGCTCAAAGTGTCGGGAACGGGCGTAACCGCGCCCAAAATCGTGGCGGGGTCGCAACCCAAAACCACAGCAACAGGATAAGGCGTGTTTGGGTGCAGTTTTTTGTGCGCCTGAAAGTCTAACGCGCCGCCGCGGTGTGCCAGCCAACGCATAATCAGCTTGTTTTTACCGATTAACTGTTGACGATAAATGCCCAAGTTTTGGCGTTTTTTGTGTGGGCCACGGGTAACGGTTAAACCCCAAGTAATCAACGGTGCCACATCGTCTTTCCAACAATGCTGAATCGGCAACTGGGTCAAATCCACCGCATCGCCTTCCAACACAATCTCTTGGCACGGTGCTTTTTTCACCACATTCGGCGACATGCTCCAAATGTCTTTTAATAGTGGCAATTTGCTGAACGCATCTTTAATGCCTTTGGGCGGTTCGGGTTCTTTCAAATACGCCAGCGTTTTCCCGATTTCACGCAACTTGTCCACGCTGTCTGCCCCCATGCCCAAAGCCACGCGTTCAGGCGTGCCAAACAAGTTCGCCAACACAGGAGACGCATAAGGCGTGCCGTCTGCACGAACGGGGTTTTCAAACAACAGCGCAGGGCCTTCGGCACGCAATACGCGGTCGGCGATTTCGGTCATTTCCAAATGCGGCGAAATCGGCGTTTGAATGCGCTTGAGCTTGCCCGTTTGCTCGAGCATCTGAATAAAATCACGCAAATCTTGATATTTCATGACGCAACCATCAAGGATAAGAAAGCCGAAATTATATAAGGTTTGACGGTTTTGTGCTTGATAGAAAAATGCCGTCTGCAACTGAAATGTATTCTGTCCCTGCAGCTTCGCTGCGGGGATTCCTTTCAGTCACAGACGGCACCTTTATTTAAAACCGTTTTCGCTTTAAGCGCTTACACTTCGCTCAAAGCATTGATGCTATAGCCGCCATCAACATAGGTGATTTCGCCTGTGATGCCTGATGACAAATCGCTTAACAAGAATGCGGCGGTGTTGCCCACTTCTTCAATTGTTACATTGCGACCGAGTGGGTTTTGCTCGGCAACGTGGTTCAGCAATTTGCTGAAATCGGCGATGCCTGCGGCGGCAAGCGTTTTAATCGGACCTGCTGAAATGCCGTTGCAACGAATGCCGTCGCGACCAACCGATGAAGCAGTGAAACGGATTGCCGCTTCCAAGCTGGCTTTTGCCAAACCCATCACGTTGTAGTTTGGAATCGCACGCACTGCGCCCAAATACGACAAGGCAACCACCGCCGAGTTGCGACCTTTCATCATCGGGCGTGCGGCTTTCACCAAAGCTGGCAAGCTGTATGCCGACACATCATGCGCGATGTTGAACGCTTCGCGTGAAATGCTGTCCAAAAAGTCGCCGTTAAGTGCTTCACGTGGAGCGAAAGCGATGGCGTGTACCAAACCGTCTAAACCGTCCCATGATTTGCCCAAGTCGGCGAACAAGGCGTTGATTTCTTCATCGCTTTGCACGTCGCAACGGAACACCAATTCCGAACCCAATTCCGCCGCCATTTTGCGTACGCGGTCTTCTAATTTGTCCACCACATAAGTAAATGCCAATTCTGCGCCTTGCTCACGACACGCTTTGGCGATGCCGTAGGCGATTGAGCGTTCTGAAATCATGCCTGTAATCAGGATTTTTTTACCTTGTAAAAAAGCCATTTGTTTGTCCTTTTGCTGTGCAAGGGTTGTCAAAATAAAATTGACGGCATTATAACTGACTTTATTTATTAGCTCGAGCCTGCTTTGGTTTACAATGCGATTTTTATTTTTTATGCCGTCTGCAGTCATGAAAAAAACGATTTTTGCCACTTTATTCAGCGTGTCTTGGTTTGGCGTTGCTTTGCCCACTTTTGCCGCACACGGTTTGGCTTTGGGTAGCAAACCGCTTTACCCAGCCGATTTTAAGCATTTTCATTATGTGAACCCGAATGCACCAAAAGGCGGCAGTTTCACTGTGCCTGTGATGGGCAGTTTTGACACGCTCAATCCGTTCACGCTCAAAGGCGACCACGAAGCAGGCACGTTTCTCACAATGGATACGCTGACGGTCAACAGCTGGGACGAGCCGTTTGCGGTGTATGGTTTGTTGGCTCAAGATATTTCCTTGGCTGCAGACGGCAAGTCGGTAACGTTCACGCTCAATCCACGCGCGCGTTTTCACAATGGCGATGCGGTGTTGGCAAAAGATGTGGTGTATTCGTTTCACACTTTAACCCGCGATGAAGCGGCGACGCCGATGTATCGTTTTTACTGGGCAGATGTGGCGAAAGTGGAAGCGATTTCGGCGCGGCAAGTGAAGTTTACATTCAAACAAAAAAACGCTGAATTGCACATGATTTTGGGGCAATTGCCTGTTTTTTCGCACAAAAGTTTTCCAAACGGTTTAGCTAAAGCGGCAAATCAATTGCCGATTGTGTCGGGGGCGTATCGTTTGGCACGTGCTGACACGGGCAAAATGAGTGAATATCAACGCGTGCCGAATTACTGGGCGAAAGATTTGCCCACACGCAAAGGCATGTTCAATTTTGACACCGTGCGTTTTCGTTATGTGCGCGATGAAACCATGCGCGTGGAAGGCACGAAAGCAGGGCGTTACGATTTTGTGCAGGAAAATGTGGCGCGTTTGTGGGCGCGTGCTTATCCCGACAGCATTTTGCAGCAACGCGGTTTGCTCAAACAAAGTTGGCAACAAGACCGCACCGCTGGTTTGCAAGGTTTTGTGATGAACCAAAGACGCGCCCTGTTTCAAGACAAACGCGTGCGGCAGGCATTGCTGTTGAGTTTTGATTTTGAAAGCATCAATCAGCGGCTGTTTTTTGGTTCGTATCAGCGCAGCTATAGTTTGTTCACCAACAGCGATTTGGCGGCGCGTAGCAAACCCGATGCGGCGGAAATGGCTTTATTGCAACCGATTAAGCATTTGTTGCCGTCTGCAGTGTTCACCGAAAATGTGCCAGAACCGCCGAAAAGCGACCCCAAACTCGGCATTCGTCCTAACCTTTTGAAAGCACGTGATTTATTGTTGCAAGCAGGTTTTCGTTATCACAACGGCGTGTTGCAAGACAAGCAGGGCAAACCCGTCAAAATTGAGATGCTGGGTTCATCTAAAACCATAGAACGCGTAACCGCCAAATGGCAACGCGACCTTGCCAAAATCGGCATTGAATTGAACGTGCGTTTGACCGATGCCGCGGTGTATCAAAAGCGTTTGCAAGATTTTGATTTTGACATGACCATGTTGGTGTATGGCAACAGCGAAAGCCCAGGAATGGAGCAATTTGATTATTTCAGCTGCGCCGCGCGCGATACCAAAGGCAGTAACAACTGGGCAGGCGTGTGCGACCCAGCAATCGAACGCGTGTTGCAACACTTCAAACATTTCAATAATCGGCAAGAACTGCAGACGGCATCGCGCGTACTCGACCGCCTGATTCGCCATCAATACATCGCGATTCCAAACTGGTACAGCAACCAACACCGCGTGATTTACCGCGCCAGCCTTGGCACGCCGAAAAATGCTCCGAAATACTACAATGCCCAACAATGGGCATTGCACACTTGGTGGCAGAAATAAGTGTTTGAGTGAGCGTTTGAATGAAAAATGCTGACTGAAAGGAATCCCTGTAGCTTTAGCTACAGGGACGGCTGAATACACTTCAGTTGCAGACGGCATCGTTTTATGAAAATATTGTATTGAAAATCAAACCTTAACGCTTTAAAGCAGGGTGTTGCAAAATGCTTCGCTGAATGACTTGATAAATCTCTTCCCAATCGCTTTCTTCGGCATATTCTTTGTATGCAGGGTCGTCAATTTCATTGATTAAGGAAAACTCAGGGATAGACACGTTAACCAAACCTTTAAAGCCGCTGGTGCCGCCCGTGATGTTCATCGTGTCCAGCTGATGTTTATCACAAAATTTAGGGAAGGTTTTCAATTCATTGATTAAAAAACACTCATTTACACCGCCTATAGCACCAAGCGCACCCATACCATGTCTAGAAGGATGAAAGAATGTCAGAAAATATTTCAGCACCAAGTTTTGTGTGGCATGGGGTAGAGCAATATTAAACAAAACAGAAGTGTGAAAACGAACACCAAGCGCACCGAGACTACCGAGACCAGTAGCGAGAGCAAAAATAGCATCTTTGCTTTCTCCCTTAACTTCAACTGCTCCATCAAACGCTTCGTAAGTCAAAACTTCTTTTTGAACATCTTTTTCCAAATAGGTTTTCAAACCATCCATAAAGCGATTGATGAGTGTTTCGGGATTTTTGAAAATGTCTTCTTTCAAATAACGTTTGCTTGGCTCAGGTGCTTGAAAATCGCCATTCATCAAATCTGCCCAGCTTAATTCTTTGCTCATCTTTTTGTCCTTTTTCATCAAAAAATACGAAAAACACGCACGCGGCGTGTGTTTTGCCAAAAGCAATGAATTATAGGGTGTCAATAAAAAAAAACAATGATTTAGCGGGGTTTACATAGAGAATGCAAATGCAAAACGCGTGATAAAAGCGAATGTTTTGTATGGCGTGGCAATTTGCCCAAACGCAGACGGCATCGTCTTGTCAAAATACGCTTTTTTCATTACAATCCGCCGTTTTGATTTTTGCCGTCAAGGTTCGCATCAAACGATGCAAGCACGATGGCTGTGGTTCGCAAGCCTATCCCACATTAAAAAACTAAGGAAATCTCATGACCCGTCAAGCTCAAGAGTTAAACGGCATCACGCTTTTGGGGCAACAAAAAACCGAATACCGTTCGGATTACGCGCCCGAAGTGCTGGAAGCCTTTGACAATAAACACCCAGACAACGATTATTTCGTTAAATTCATCTGTCCAGAGTTCACCAGCTTATGCCCGATTACGGGGCAACCCGATTTCGCCACCATCATCATTCGCTACATTCCCGATGTGAAAATGGTGGAAAGCAAATCGCTCAAACTTTATTTGTTCAGCTTCCGCAACCACGGCGATTTTCATGAAGATTGCATCAACATCATCATGAAAGATTTAATCGCGCTGATGAATCCAAAGTATATTGAAGTTGTTGGCGAGTTCACGCCACGCGGCGGCATCGCCATTCATCCTTTTGCGAATTACGGTCGCCCAAACACGCGTTTTGAACAGATGGCAAGTCAACGTTTGATGCAATACGAAATGCAGTGATGCAGAGTAGTGGTGCAGACGGCAACGCATTCTCTTTTTATTAACCTGCAGTTCGAAATCCTCCTGCATTAACAAAACTAGGAAAATCATGACAACTTACTTTTTCACCCCCGAACAACAACGCCAAGCCCTAACTTGGCTGGTCTTATTTCACATCATCATCATCGCCGCCAGCAATTATTTGGTGCAATTTCCGTTCACCATCACACTGCCCAACGGTTTTGAAATCCATTCCACTTGGGGCGCGTTCAGTTTCCCGTTTATTTTCTTGGCAACCGATTTAACCGTGCGCATTTTCGGGCAAAAACTGGCACGCAAAATCATCTTTCTCGTGATGATTCCCGCTTTGATTTTGTCGTATTTCGTGTCGGTCGTGTTCCAAAACGGCAGCTTAACAGGCTTGGCGACTTTGGCAGAATTTAACGGTTTCGTGTTCCGCATCGCCTTTGCCAGCTTTGCCGCTTACTCCTTTGGACAATTATTAGACATTTTCGTGTTCAACCGTTTGCGCCAACTCAAAAGCTGGTGGATTGCCCCAACCGCATCCACGTTTGCAGGCAATGCGGTCGACACTTTCCTGTTTTTCGGCATCGCTTTTTACGCCAGTTCAGACGCGTTTATGGCGGCAAACTGGCAACATATTGCTTTGATTGATTATGCGTTTAAATTATTGATTTGCACCTTATTCTTCTTGCCAGCCTACGGCGTGTTGCTTGCGGTGTTGAGTAAGAAATTGACGCAGATTGCTGAACCCGAATTGAGCGTTGCCGACAGCAAATCAGTTTAAAAGTCGGTTTGAGATTTGCGGTTTAAAATGGATTGAACTTGCTTTGACAGTTTGAACAGCACAAAAACCTTATGCGCAGACGGCATAAGGTTTTTTTGCCGTCTGCAGTTTGGGGTTGGCGGTAAATGAAGTGCGGTTTGAGTCAAAAAGCACAACAGCTCGAATATCGCACGCCCAGTGAATAACGCAGATAAAACAAAACCCTGCTGTGAAAGCAGGGTTTGGATTGTGTTTAGCGAATAATGAATTATTCGTCAGCACCAGTGTAAGGGCGAACGCTTACGGTTTTGCGGTTCAAGCGACCTTTAACGGCAAATTCAACATAGCCATCTACTTTTGCAAACAAAGTGTGGTCTTTGCCCATGCCCACATTGTCGCCTGCGTGGAATTTCGTGCCACGTTGACGAACGATGATAGAACCTGCAGGAATCAATTCATTGCCGTAGGCTTTCACGCCCAAGCGTTTGGCTTCTGAATCGCGACCGTTTTTAGAGCTACCGCCAGCTTTTTTAGTTGCCATTTGTGTTTACTCCTAAAATGTTAAAAAATTAAGCGATTGCCACGATTTCAATTTGGGTGAAATTTTGGCGATGACCTTGACGTTTTTGGTAGTGTTTGCGACGACGCATTTTGAAAATGCGTACTTTTTCGCCACGACCATGAGCCACAACTTTGGCTACCACTTTCGCACCTTCAATAAAAGGCGCACCCACTTTAACAGACTCACCGTCAGCAATCATCAAAACTTCAGTCAGTTCGATTTGGCTGTCGAGTTCGGCAGGTATCTGTTCTACTTTCAATTTTTCGCCAACGGTAACTTTGTATTGTTTACCGCCAGTTTTTACGACCGCGTACATACTCAACTCCAGATAGAGAGATTTGGTTAATAAAAAATTTTCGTATGGAATATACGAAACGCGAGATTATAGTGAAGTTTGTTTTTGATGTCAAAGGTTTTGTGGGATTTTGCGGCGTTTGATGCCGTCTGCCCCTATCGCTTCGCGCTGGGACTTCCTTCGGTCGCAGATGGCATGGCGGTGCTTGACTGGCAACTTAACAAACGCTAACAGCAATCAGCCTTTGTGCTATAATCGCGCCGTTTGTTTTTTCGTTTAAATGTGGCGATAACGCCGTAAGAGTATTCATCATGCTGGAACATTTGCCTTATTTTCAACACAATTTAGAATCGGATTTGGGTCGGGTTAATGTGGTCATCAATCAGGCGGTTGAGTCTGATGTGGTACTGATTTCACAAATCGGGCATTACATCATCAGCGCAGGCGGCAAGCGTTTGCGTCCGATTATCACGATTTTGGCGGGCAAATCTCTGGGCTACGATGACGATAAATTGTATTCGCTGGCTGCGATGGTGGAGTTTATTCACACGTCTACGCTGTTGCACGATGATGTGGTGGACGAAAGCGAATTGCGCCGTGGACGCAAAACGGCAAACAATTTGTTTGGCAACGCGGCGGCGGTGTTGGTGGGCGACTTTTTGTATACGCGAGCATTTCAATTGATGGTTGGCTCGGGCAGCATGAAAATTTTGCAAGTGATGGCGGACGCAACCAACATCATTGCAGAGGGCGAAGTGATGCAGCTGATGAACATCGGCAACACTGACATCACGGAAGAGCAATATGTACAAGTGATTCAATACAAAACCGCCAAATTGTTTGAAGCGGCGGCGCAAGTTGGCGCGATTTTGGCGGGTGCGAACGAAACGCAAGAAAACGCATTGAAAAACTACGGCATGTATTTGGGCACGGCATTTCAGATTATGGACGATGTGTTGGATTATTCGGGCGAAACCGAGCAAATCGGCAAAAATGTCGGCGATGATTTGGCGGAAGGCAAACCGACTTTGCCACTGATTTATTTGATGCGTCAGGGCAGCGAAGAAGCGGCGAGTGATGTGCGTTTTGCCTTACAAAATGCCGACCGCAGCTATTTTGACAAAATTTATGCTCATGTCCGCAATTCGCCTGCGTTGGATTACGCCAAAGAACAAGCGGCGTTGGCGGTGCAAAACGCTTTGGCGTGTTTGAACGATTTGCCTGACAGCGAAGTGCGCGATGCTTTGCGTGCGGTGGCGGAAAATTCATTAGTACGCGTGTCGTAAGTATTTGAATTAAAGTGAACAATTCAAGCGATGCCGTCTGCAGTTTAGCCAAAACGCAGACGGCATTTGTTTCAAAAACGAAAGAACAAAATGAGTGAAACCGAACAAGCGCAGGAAAAAGTGAGCGAATCGCGAGCGTGGCTGGGCGTGTTGGCGTTGGCTTTCGGCGCTTTTGTGTTCAATACCACAGAATTTATTCCGATTGCATTATTAAGCGACATCGGCAGCAGTTTCGCGCTTTCCAGCACCGAAACGGGCATCATGATTACGGTTTACGCGTGGATTGTTGCGCTGATGTCGCTGCCTTTGATGCTGCTGACGCGCCAAATGGAACGGCGACGTTTGCTGCTCTTGCTGTTTGCCGTGTTTGTGGCGGGGCATATTGTGAGCGTGGCAGCGAACAATTTTGCTTTGCTGCTGGCTGGACGCGTGCTGATTGCGCTGACGCACGCTGTGTTTTGGTCGATAACCGCTGCTTTGGCGATACGCATCGCGCCTGTTGGTAAAGGCAATAAGGCATTGAGTTTATTGAGTTTAGGTTCGGTGTCGGCGATGGTGTTGGGCTTGCCTTTGGGGCGTTTGCTCGGCGGTATGTACGGTTGGCGGATAACTTTTGCCGCAATTGCGGTGCTGGCTTTGCTGATTGCGCTGGTGTTGGCGAAAACTTTGCCACGCTTACCCAGCGTCAATTCGGGTTCGCTTGCCAGTTTACCTGTTTTGTTGCGCAACCAAACCCTGCTGAAATTGTATGCCTTTACCGTGTTGCTGGTTACTGCGCACTTCGCGGCATACAGCTATATTGAACCGTTTGTGCGTGAAGTGGCGCAATTTTCTGCGCATCAAATCACGATTTTGCTCACTTTATACGGCGTGGCTGGCTTCGCAGGTCCGTATTTGTTTGGACGCTTTTTTGAACAACACGGCAAAAGCGTGTTTTTGCTGGCGGTTTTGACCATCATGTTGGCGATGCTGACTTTGCAACCCTTGTCGCTTTCGGTGTGGGCGATTTATGCGATTAACATCGCGTGGGGAGCGGCGTTTATGGCGATTTGCTTGGCGATGGTGGCACGCGTTTTGCGCTTGGCGGCAAACGCAACCGACGTTGCCAACGCGATTTATTCCGCTTTATTTAATGTCGGCATCGGCGGCGGCGCGTTGCTTGGGCATTACGCGGTGCTGGTTTTGGGTTTGGCGGCTTTAGGTTGGTTTGGCGGCGTGTTGGCGGCAATCGCTTTGCTGTTGGCTTGGCACTTGGTGCAACAAACTGAATTTCAATGACAAAACGAAATAAAAGATGCCGTCTGCAGATTTTAATAAACTGCAGGCGGCATCTTTTATACGCAAACTACTTTTTCAGCAAAGCGCGTTTCACAATTATCCAGTAATCTTTTTTCTGCAAAACAGGGCGTTGGCTGAACACATCGTATTTCGCGCCGTCTAATTTCTGCAAAACCAGTTGCGCCGCGACAATAATCATGCGCAACTCAAATCCCAAACGTCCCCGCAAAGTTTTGCCCAAAGGCGAACCTGCTTTGAGCATTTTGAACGCTTTTTGACAGTGATAAGCCATCAGTCTTTGAAAGGCAAAACTGTGTTTGCCTTGCGCTAAATCGTCTTCGCTCACGCCAAATTTTGCCAAATCGTCTTGCGGCAAATAAACGCGCCCCTTTTGCCAGTCGATTGCCACATCTTGCCACATATTGATGAGTTGCAAAGCGGTGCAAATCCCATCGCTTTGGGCAAGACTTTTCGGGTCGGATTCGCCATAAAGTTGCAGCACAATTCGCCCCACGGGATTCGCCGAGCGGCGACAATAATCCACTAATTCCGCAAAATTTTGATAACGTTTTTTCTGCACATCTTGTTCAAATGCCGACAACAAATCGTAAAACGGCTGCAAATCCAAAGCAAACGGCACAATCGCTTCATCACGCAAACGCTGCATCAGCGCGCAAAACGGTTTTTGCTGCTGGGCGATGCGTTGCAAGTCGGCACGCAGGGCGTGAAGTTGCGCCAAACGTTCTGCAGACGGCAAATCGCCTTCATCGGCGATGTCGTCGGCATAACGGGCAAACGCGTAAACCGCGTGTATCGGTTTGCGCAAACGGTGCGGCAAAGCGATTGAACCGACTGGAAAATTTTCATAATGTTGAACAGACATGGCGAACTTTCTGGCGCAAACGCACTGGGCGCGTGCAAATCAAAACAGGCGTAAACATAACACAAGCGCGTGCTTTTTTCATGTTGGATGCCGTCTGCGACTGAAGGGAATCTCATCGCAGACGGCATCAGCAAGCGTTTTAGACATTTTTTGTCTTAAATTAGAACAAACAATTCTTTCACTTTTGCCTGCGCGCTGATTAAAGTTCGCTCATTGAATGAACGAGAGGGAAGGAAATCATGGCGGTGGCAAATCATCATTTGGACTGGCTGGAAGCGGAATCTATACACATCATTCGCGAAGTAATCGCCGAAGCGAAAAATCCCGCTTTGCTGTTTTCGGGCGGCAAAGATTCGGTGGTGCTGCTGGCGTTGGCGATTAAGGCGTTTCAAATTGAAGGGCGCGCTTTGCGTTTGCCGTTTAAATTATTGCACATTGACACGGGACACAATTATCAGGAAGTGATTGATTTTCGTGATGAAACCGTTACTAAAGTGGGCATTGAGTTGGTGGTGGGCGAAGTGGAAGAATCGATACGACGTGGCACGGTGGTGTTGCGTCGTGAAAACGATTCTCGCAACGCCGCGCAAGCGATTACTTTGCTGGAAACCATTGAAGCGCAAGGGTTTGATGCATTGATGGGCGGCGCAAGACGCGATGAAGAAAAGGCACGCGCTAAAGAACGTATTTTCTCTTTTCGTGATGAATTTGGACAATGGGACCCGAAAAATCAGCGTCCCGAGCTGTGGCACACTTATAACACGCGTTTGTTTTCAGGCGAAAATATGCGCGTTTTCCCGATTTCTAATTGGACGGAATTGGACATTTGGCAATACATTGAACGCGAAAAATTGGCTTTGCCATCAATCTATTATGCGCACGAACGAGAAGTGGTGGAACGCAATGGTTTGCTTGTGCCGATTACGCGACTCACGCCCAAACGCGATGATGAAGTTGCCCAAACGCGCAGCGTGCGTTTTCGCACCGTGGGCGACATTTCTTGCACTTGCCCCGTTGCCAGCACCGCGCGAACGCCCAGCGAAATCATCGCCGAAACCGCAACAGCAACCATTTCTGAACGTTCGGCAACGCGCATGGACGACCACGTGTCTGAAGCGGCGATGGAAGAGCGTAAAAAGCAAGGCTATTTTTAATTAAGCGACTGAATATAAAGGAATCATCATGAGTCAATCGGTACTTCGCTTCATCACGGCAGGCAGCGTGGATGACGGCAAATCAACCTTAATCGGTCGCTTGTTATACGATAGCAAAACGCTATTAAGCGACCAAGTGGCAAAATTAGAACAATCATCGGCAAAAGGTGAAAACCCAGACTTTGCAGGTTTAACCGACGGTTTGGCGGCGGAACGCGAACAGGGCATCACGATAGACGTTGCCTATCGTTATTTCGCCACGCCAAAACGCAAATTCATCATCGCCGACACACCTGGACATGAACAATACACGCGCAATATGGTAACGGGCGCATCCACTGCCGATGCGGCAATCGTGTTGCTCGACGCTACGCGCGTGGATTTTTCGGGCGAATCGCCGCAGTTGTTGCCGCAAACCAAACGTCATTCGGCGATTTTGAAATTACTGGGCACGGCGCACATCATTGTCGCGGTCAATAAACTGGATTTGCTGGATTTCAGTGAACAAAAATACCAAGCGATTGTGTCGGCTTATCAGCAAATGGCAGCGCAAATCGGTTTGGCTTTGGATAAAATAAAATTCATTCCTATCAGTGCTTTAGCTGGCGATAATATTGTGAATCGCAGTGAACGCACGCCTTGGTATCAAGGCGATGCGCTGTTGCCTTTGTTGGAAAAGTTGCCGTCTGCGGAAAGCCAAGCCATTCATTTGGAGGCACATTTTCCCGTGCAACGTGTGGCGCGCCAAGACGGCAGCAGCAGCGACGATTTTCGTGGCTATCAAGGTTTGCTGGAAGCAGGGCGTTTGCGCGTGGGCGATGAAATTCGCGTGTTGCCGTCGCAACAAACCGCGCACATCGCTGAAATTTACGGTACGCGTGGCAAAACCGATGAAGCCAAAGCTGGCGATGTTTTGACGCTGACTTTAGACCGCGATGTGGATATTTCGCGCGGCAATGCGATTGTGGCGGCGGACAGTTCGGTGTTGGCGGTGAAGCAGATTCAAGCCGATGTGTGCTGGTTTGACGATGTGCCGCTGAACACGAATCGCCGCTATTTATTGAAGCACACCACGCAAACCGTTGCCGCTAAAGTCAAAAACATCGCCTACACTTGGGACGTGAACACTTTGAGTCGCGTGCAAGCGGCAGAACGCTTAAATATCAACGACATCGCGCGTGTGAATTTGGCTTTGCAACAGCCGATTGCCGCCAGCAGCTACGCTCAAAATCCCGCAACAGGCGCATTTATTTTGATTGACGAAGCCACACATCACACCGTTGCCGCTGGCATGATAGTGGCAGAAGATTTTGAGCAAGAGTTTGATATTTAAAGAAAACAGATGTTGCACTTGCCCTGCGTAGCTGCATGGCTTTGCAACAGAGATGCCGTCTGCAACAGAAAAGTCCCTTTAGTTTTGGCTATAGGGATTTTTTTTGGTGTGTACCCAAGAAGTGAAATAAAGAATTGCGCTAATTGTTGCCTAATTCAGCGACATTAAACTGCGCAGCATTGAGTAAACGAACTCAATGACACACACTTTAAATACTTTATTCATTTTCAAACTTTGATTTTAAGGAAATAACCATGAAAAAATTGACTTCTGCTGTTTTGGCTGCTGCAACTTTATTGGCTGCAACACCTGCATTCGCTGGCGACGATTACCGTTACTACGAACAAAACCGCGCTAACTTCATCACACACGACGCGGCAGCACAAAAAGCCGTTGCGGCTGTGGGCGGCGGACAAGCTGAAGATGTGGAATTTGACCGCGATTCACGTTATGGCGACGTTTTTGAAGTAGATGTTCGCACTACAAACGGTAAATACGATGTGAAAATTGACGCGAAAACGGGTGCGGTTGTTAAGAAGAAGTTGGATAACTAATCTTTCGCGCAACGCTCCGAAAAAAGAAAACTGCTTGTGAAAACAAGCAGTTTTTTGTTTGAATATGATTGATTTACACGGCAACGGCGGCTTTGATGTGCGGGTCGGCTTCATAATCACACAACTCAAAATCGTCAAATGTGAAGGCGAAAATGTCTTTTACATTGGGATTGATGTTCATCGTTGGCAACTTTTTCGGTGTGCGCGTCAATTGTAAACGTGCTTGTTCAAAGTGGTTGCTGTATAAATGTGCGTCGCCAAAAGTGTGAATAAATTCACCGACTTGCAAATCGCAAACTTGGGCAATCATCATCGTGAGCAGGGCGTAGCTGGCAATGTTGAACGGCACGCCCAAGAAAATATCGGCGCTGCGTTGGTAGAGTTGGCACGACAATTTGCCATCGGCAACGTAAAACTGAAACAGTGCGTGGCAAGGCGGCAATGCCATTTCTTCAATCACAGCGGGATTCCACGCCGACACGATTAAACGGCGGCTGTCGGGATTGCTTTTGATTTGGGCAATCAGCTGGCTGATTTGGTCGATGGTTTTGCCGTCTGCAGCTTGCCAGCTGCGCCACTGTTTGCCGTAAACAGGCCCCAAATCGCCGTTTTCGTCTGCCCACTCGTCCCAAATAGACACTTGATTTTCTTTCAAATAACGAATATTCGTATCGCCTTTGAGAAACCAAAGCAATTCGTGAATGATGGAACGCAAATGCAGTTTTTTGGTGGTCAAAAGTGGGAAACCCTCTGCCAAATCAAAACGCATTTGGTAGCCAAACACCGAACGCGTGCCTGTGCCTGTGCGGTCGGATTTGTCGCAACCTGTGTCTAAAACATGTTGCATTAAGTCAAGATATTGTTTCATTTTACTTCTTTAAAATCAGTTGATTAAATTATTTTGTGCCGTCTGCGTTTTGTTTGCTGGGCGCGTGATATTCGCGCTGTTGTGCTTGTTGCACTTCTGCCCACGCTTGGGCGAACAGGGCAGGGTTGTTGGGTTTGAGTTGTTCTGCGTCTGACAAAATGCGTCGCCATTGGCGTGCGCCTTTCAAACCGTACATCAAACCTAAAGTATGACGGGCGATGTGGCGTAAAATCGTGCCACGTCCTGCGGCGAGTTGTTGCTCGGCGTAAGACTGCAGACGGCATACCAAATCATCGTAGGCAATCGGAGTGGCGGTGTTGTCGCCATAAAATAAGTTGTCCCATTCGTGCATGAGCATCGGGTTGTGATAGGCTTCGCGCCCAACCATCACGCCATCAACGTGTTGCAAATGCTCAGCAATTTCGGCATTGCTTTTGATGCCGCCGTTGATGATGATTTCCAAATCGGGAAATTCTTGTTTTAAACGGTAAACAAAATCGTATTTGAGCGGCGGCACTTCGCGATTTTCTTTCGGCGACAAACCGTCTAGCCACGCATTGCGCGCGTGTACGATAAAGGTTCGGCAAGCGGTTTTGTCGCGTAGCGTGCCAACAAAATCGGCAAGCGGCTGATAATCGGTGTCTTTGTCCAAACCGATGCGGTGTTTAATCGTGATATCGCACTCGGGGGCAGCATCTTGCATTGCGTTCAAACAATCGGCAACCAAATCCACTTCACGCATCAAACACGCACCAAACGCGCCTTTTTGCACGCGCGGACTGGGGCAGCCGCAATTGAGATTGATTTCATCGTAACGATAGGCAGCGGCTTTGGCGGCAGCTTTGGCTAAATCGGCAGGTTCGCTGCCGCCCAGCTGCAAAGCAAGCGGATTTTCGCCCTCGTTGTAGAGCAAAAAGCGATTGGGGTCGCCATAAATAATCGCGCCCGCGTTAATCATTTCGGTGTACAAAAAGGTGTGGCGACTGATTTGACGCGCCATAAAACGATAATGGCGGTCGGTCCAGTCCAACATCGGGGCGATGGATAAACGGCGTGCGCCGATGAGATTATTAGGTGTGGGTTTCATTTAAGTTTTGAATTATTTAAAAATCAACATCAACAGCAAAGCCAGTGCAATCAGTGCCAAATACCAACTTTGTTTTTGTTGAATTTTGACCAAATGAATGTAGGCATCGCGCATTTCTTGCTGACGATTGTCGTCTACCAAGGCGTGAATTTTACGCGGCAGGGCAGGCAAAATGTTTGCCCAGTCGGGTGCTTCGTTTTTTAGTTGTTTCAAAAACGCTTTTGGCCCAACTTGCTCGTTCATCCACTGAGTTAAAAACGGTTTGGCGGTTGCCCACAAATCCAAATTCGGGTCGAGTTGGCGCCCCAAACCTTCAATATTGAGCAAGGTTTTTTGCAGCAATACCAGTTGCGGCTGAATTTCCACATTAAAACGGCGACTGGTTTCAAACAAACGCAATAAAATCATGCCAAAAGAAATTTCGGCGAGCGGTTTGTTGAAAATCGGTTCGCAGACGGCACGCACCGCCGCTTCCAAATCTTCAGCACGCGTATCGGCAGGCACCCAACCCGATTCGATGTGTGCGGTCGCCACGCGGCGATAATCGCGATTGAAAAACGCCAAAAAATTGATGGCGAGATAGCGTTTGTCGTAGTCGCTCAAGCTGCCGACAATGCCAAAATCCAAGGCGATGTAGCGATTATCGGCGGCAACCAAAATATTACCAGGGTGCATATCGGCATGAAAAAAACCGTGGCGGAATACTTGGGTGAAGAAAATTTCCACGCCAAAACGCGCTAGTTTGGAAAAATCAATGTTTTGCGCTTTGAGTGCGTCGATGTCGGCAACGGGCGTGCCGTTCATCCATTCAATCGTTAAGACTTCTTTGGCACAAAAATCGTAAAACACACGCGGCACAATCAGCATGTCGCTGTTTTGAAAATTGCGCCCAAGTTGCCCACAATTTGCCGCTTCGTGCATCAAATCCAGCTCGTTGTGCAAATGTTTGTCAAACTCGGCAACCACTTCACGCGGACGCAAACGCTTGCCATCTGCAGAAATGCGTTCGATGATTTTCGCCAACACATTCATCAAGGCTAAATCTTGTTCAATCAATGGCTTAATGTTGGGGCGCAACACCTTCACCGCCACTTCTTCGCCCGAATGCAAACGCGCTTTATGCACTTGCGCCACAGACGCGCTGGCAACGGGCTCGCTGATAAATTCAGCATAAAGTTCGTTAATCGGTTTGCCCAAAGCGGTTTCAATTTGTTGGCGCGAAATCGCCGCATCAAACGGCGGCACTTGGTCTTGCAGTTTGGCAAGTTCTTGCGCGTATGCCGCTGGAATTAAGTCGGGACGTGTGGACAAAACCTGTCCAAACTTCACAAAAATCGGGCCCAAACTTTCCAAAGCCAAACGCAAGCGAACGGGCAAAGGCTGGTCGCTGTGGCTTTTCGCGCGTGGCAGCTTGTTGAACAGCGTTTGCAACAGCGACGAGCGCACGCGATTGTGCAGCAAATCCAGCAAACCGAAGCGGTAGCACGTTTTCACAATCACCGAGAGACGTTTAAGGCTTTTCATGATTTGGGCGCAAGGCAAATAAAACCGCCATTATAAGCGAAATGCGGCGGCTTTCGTGTGCCAAGTTTGGCAAAACAGCAAAAATATCGCCCAAGGCAAATTGCCTGATGACTTCTCTCGCTTGCAGACGGCATCAGCACGATAAAAAACACTTGGCGACAAGCGAATTATCATTTTATTCATGCGAATGTGTGTTTTTTTCACGCTTAAGATGCCGTCTGCAACTTGCTTTTTGAGGTGTGAAGGCTTACTCTTACGCCCTTTAAAAGATGAATAAAAAGGGCGTGTTATGAACGCTAAACGACCAACATTAAGTTTTGAATTTTTCCCCACGCGCACTCCCGAAGGACGCGCCAAACAAGTGATTACGCGCAAACAATTGAGCCAGTTTTCACCTGAATTTTTTTCATGCACATCAGGTGCAGGCGGTTCGACTAAAGACGGCACTTTGCAAACCATCAGCGACATTTTGAGCGAAGGCATTGCCGCTGCCCCACATTTGCCTTGCGTGGGCATGACCGAAGAAGAAGTGCTGGCTTTGTTGGCAACTTACAAAGAAATGGGCGTGCGCCACATCGTTGCCTTGCGTGGCGACATTCCATCGGGAATGTGGGGTGCGGCGGCGAGCGGTTTGCGTTATGCGAATGAGTTGGTGGAAGTGATTAAAAGCGCGCATGGCGACGATTTTCATGTGGAAGTGGCGGCGTATCCCGAGTTTCATCCGCAAGCGCGCAGCGCAGAAGACGATGTGAACAACTTCGTGCGCAAAGTCAAAGCAGGTGCGGATTCCGCGATTACCCAGTATTTTTACAATGCCGACAGCTATTTTCGTTTTGTGGACGACGTGCAAGGGCGCGGCGTGGACATTCCGATTATCCCTGGCATCATGCCGATTGCCAGTTTTTCCAAATTGTCGCGCTTTTCCGAAACCTGCGGCGCAGAAATCCCGCGCTGGCTGCGTTTGAAACTGCAATCATATGCGGACGACACCGCATCGATTAAGGCTTTAGCTTTGGACGTGGTAACCGATATGTGCATGCGCTTATTGCGCGAAGGCGCACCGGGTTTGCATTTTTACACGCTCAACCAAGCAGGCTTGGTATCGACCATCTGCCAACGTTTGGGTTATTAAAGCGATTGAGTGTTGTGCTTACGATTTGATTTGTTTGAATTAAGTTTGGAAAAGCAAATGCCGTCTGCAATTGAAAGGAATTGCAGACGGCATTTTTTATGTACAACCAACAAGATTATTTCGGCAATTCAGGCACTTTCATCGCATCTGCTGGCACTTCGCCAGAAGTGGCTTTTAAGAATGCCACGATGTCGTCAATGTCT
>JAUNMN010000062.1 GCA_030531795.1 Neisseria sp. | reverse complement strand
TCCAACCAAATCGCGGAAACCATGCGCCCTGTTTGTCCGTCGCGGCGATACGAGAAAAAGTGTTCGCGTTCCAAAACGGTGCAATGTTCGCCGCCTGTGATATTGACCACGCCAACCGCTTGTAAAGCCAAACGCGCCAGCTGATAAATGTCCGCCAAATATTTCGTTTGTCCATCGTGTTCGCCGATGGCGGTAAACGCGCTTGCTGCCGCGTCATTTTGGGCGATAAACGCTTGTCGCACATCTTCGCCAACTTCAAACGCTTCTGCGCCGATTGCTGGTCCCAAATACGCCAAAATCTCCGCAGACGGCACATTCATCGCGGCAACGGTGTTCTGCAAAATGCCGCCAGCCAAACCGCGCCAACCTGCGTGCGCGGCGGCAACAACCGTTCCCGCTTTGTCGCAAAACAACACGGGCAAGCAGTCCGCCGTCATCACGGCACACGCCGCTGTGCCGTCTGCATTCACGCTGGCATCGGCGTTCAATTCGCTTGCCACGCTGTCACTCGCCTGCACCACAATCGTGCTGTGCGTTTGTTTCAAATACGCAACAGGCACGCCGATGTGCGTTTGCACGATTTCGCGATTACGCGCAACGTGTTCCGCCGCATCGCCAACGTGATTGCCCACGTTCAAACTGGCGTAAACGCCTTCGCTCACGCCGCCTTGGCGCGTGCTGATTAAGGTTTTCACATGGCTCGGCGCATTCCAATCTGCGCGTAAAAACGGCGTTTCAATTTCGGGTAAATCCAATTTTTGTTTCAAATCCATTGCCTATCCTTTGCTTTTGCCGTCTGCAAGTTTAGCAGACATCAAAAAAATACCGTCTGAACGAATCCAGACGGTCATCGCTTATTTCCAATATTTCCACCACGGAATATCGTTAGATTTCCATTCTTCTTTCAAATACGGGCTGCTCGGGAAGTTTTGAGCCAACACGCGCGTGGTGTCGCTTGCCAACTGTTGCTGATTCAGTTTTTTGTATGAAAACGCCATCAAAGCCAAGGCTTCTTCCACAAAACGGGTGTTGTTAAAGTTTTTCAAAATTGCTTGCGCACGATTTGCCGCTGCCAAATATGCGCCGCGTTTTGCGTAATAACGCGCCACCGCCATTTCATTGCCTGCCAACGCATCCACCAATTTGGTCATGCGTTCGGTTGCATCAGGCACATACTGGCTTTTTGGAAAATGTTGCACCAATTGCGAAAAGGCTTGATAGGCTTCGCGGTTTGCCTGTGGGTCGCGTTCCGCCCAATCTTGCGATGCCAATTTATTCAAAAACGACTGGTCTTCATTGAATTTAATCAAACCGCGTAAATACAAGGCGTAATCCAAACGCGGATGCTGCGGGTGCAAACTGTGGAAACGATCCAAAGCCGCCAAGGCTTTTTCAGGCTGCTCGTCCTTGTAATATGCATAAGCCGTGTCCAATTGCGATTGCTGCGCGTAGCGACCTTGCGGAAAACGCGATTCTAAAATTTCATATAATTTGAGAGCTCGCGTATAATTGTTGCTGTTTAACTCATCTTGCGCTTCCGCATAGAGTTTTTCAACCGACCAATCTTGAGTGATTTGAGCATCTTTGTCTGTGCCATTTGCCGCACAAGCAACCAAAGTTGAACTCAAAGCCAAAACGAAAAGAATATTTTTCATGCAGAACACTTCCTTTGAAAATTTTTCAGATTATAACGATGATTTGGACTTTGGTGCAGTCCCCAATGCAGAAAGTTGCGTAAATTTAACCGTGCCTATTGAAATGGCGGGTTTACGTTTAGACGCAGCATTAGCCAAATTATTGCCCGATTATTCGCGTAGCCGTTTAAGTGACTGGATTAAAAACGAAAAAGTTCAAGTCAATGGACAAACCGCCAAACCCAAAGACAAACTCATCGGCGGCGAACAGTTAAACGTGCAAATTCAAGAAAATGCAGAAACTTTAGCGTTCACCGCCGAAGCGATGGATTTGAACATTGTTTACGAAGACGAAACCGTTATCGTATTAAACAAGCCAGCTGGTTTGGTGGTGCACCCAGCCGCAGGCAACTGGACTGGCACGCTGCTTAATGGTTTGCTTGCGCACTGCGAAGCACTGGCGCATATTCCGCGCGCAGGCATTGTTCATCGTTTGGATAAAGATACCAGCGGTTTGATGGTGGTTGCCAAAACCTTGCCTGCACAAAATCATTTGGTGCAACAACTGCAAGCGCGTACCGTCAAACGCATTTATCGCGCTGTTGCCAATGGCATCGTGCCGTTTGATGGCAAAATTGACACGCTCATCGGACGCGACCCACACAATCGCCTCAAAATGGCGGTGGTTAAATTTGGCGGCAAACCCGCGATTACGCACGTTAAAGTGTTGGAACGTTACCAAGCGCACAGCTATATTGAATGCGCACTGGAAACAGGACGCACCCACCAAATTCGTGTGCACATGAAAGAAGCCAATCACCCACTCGCTGGCGACCCAGTTTACGGCAACCCACGCCACGTCTGCTCGGATACCGTGAAAGATGTCGTCAAAAAACTCAATCGCCAAGCACTGCACGCTTACCGTTTGAGCTTCATTCACCCTGCAACAGACGAAGAAATGAGCTTTGAAGCGCCGCTACCCGAGGACATTTATCATTTATTGTCGGTTTTGCGTTTAGAAAGCGGTTTGGATTCTTCGTTAAGCCACGAAGAAGAATGGCAAAATAAATTTGATGGCGAAGACGATGATGACTGGAACGAAGACGATTACGATGTAGAAATTATTTATGTTAAAGAGTGATTTAATTGATTCTTGAC
>JAUNMN010000028.1:2108-21911 GCA_030531795.1 Neisseria sp. | reverse complement strand
CCAAGCCGAATTGCTGGCGGCGATGGGTGAGTAAACATCGCGTGCGCGTGAAGCATGAGATAAAAGTGAAGCCAAAATAAATAGAGAACAAAAGACGATGCCGTCTGCGACTGATAAAGATAGTTTTCAGTTGCAGACGGCATTTATCGGTTGCAGACCCATGCGACTACGCGCAGGACAAGTGCGGCATTTTTGATTCGTATCAACTCATTGATTCATATCACATTTGGTCTATTGATTAAAATCAATAGATTCATTTTAAATGATTGTAATGATTTGTAATTTAATGTTACATTATAACCGTCTTACAAACATTGTTTTTGAGGTATGAGGAAATGCAAAAAATCATTTGTGGTCTTGTTTTAGGTGCGCTTGCCACGCTGGCACACGCAGACGAAACGCATGTGCAACACGAAGAATCGGTTGCTTTAGAGCCTGTTGTGGTAACGACTGCGCCACAGAAAAAAGCAGGCGTGATTCAGTTCAATACCAAAACAGCGATTCAGCCTTTGCCTGCCAACGATGGCGCGAGTTTGTTGAAATCCGTGCCAAATATGAGCGTGATTCGTAAAGGCGGCACATCGGGCGACCCTTTATTTCGCGGTTTGTGTGGTTCGCGTTTGAGCATTCAAGCTGATGACCAGTTTATTTATGGCGGTTGCAGCAACCGCATGGACCCGCCAACGGCTTATATTTTCCCAACGAATTACGATAAAGTTGTGGTTACCAAAGGCCCGCAAAGCGTAACGCAAGGCGTGGGTTTGGTGTCAGGTTCGGTGCATTTTGTGCGCAAAGAGCCTGATTTTTCAAAAGACAATATTTCTTTGAACACTTCATACACCGTGGGCAGTTCTGACCGTCATGATGCGATGGTGGAAGGTTCTATCGGCAATCAATATCTCTATACGCGTTTCAATGCAGGCTACAATAAATCAGACGATTACAAAGACGGCGCGGGCAATAAATTGCATTCGTTTTACGAGCGCAATAATCAGATGTTGCAAGTGGGCGTAACGCCAACCGCGAATACCGATGTGGCTTTGACTTATGAGCGTAGCCGTGGTGAAGCGGCGTATGCCGACCGCATGGTAGACGGCAGCAAATTCGACCGCGATGCGTGGAATGTGCGTGCTACCCAAAGCAACATCACAGACTGGTTGAGCGAAGTGGAGTTCCGTTATGGACAAAGTGAAATTGACCACATCATGGACAACTTCAATCTGCGTCCTGCACTAGCCAGAAAAGCATTGATGAACCCCAAACGCAAAACCAGTACAGGACAACTGAAAGCCACTTTAGATTTCAATCAAGTAAATGTGCAAGTTGGTTTGGATCATATGCGTGATAAACATACTGAACGCACAGGCGCAGATTATGCCAGCAAGCCTTATGGTCCACGCCAAAGTTTCAAACACTGGGGCGCATTTGCGGAAGCAAATTGGCAAATGAACGATACGCAAAATTTGATTGCGGGTTATCGTCATGACCAAGTGAAAGCATTCTACGATTCTTATTCGGCTTCAGACCCTGCCTACAAACAAAAATACACGCTGAATTCAGGTTTTGCACGTTTTGAACAAAAAGTAGGCGATACAAGGTATTACGCAGGTTTGGGCGTGGCAGAGCGTTATCCTGATTACTGGGAACGCAATCGCAGCGAAGATTTACGTCCTGAACACAACCAACAAATCGATGCAGGTGTGATTTGGCAGCATGGCAATGCTGAAGGTTCGGTTTCGGTGTTTGCCAGCAGAGTTGATGATTTTATCTTAACAGGTGGTCCTGCACTGGCAAGAAACATTGATGCTACGCGCTTGGGGGGCGAAGCCGAAATCACTTATCGCTTTTTACCCAACTGGAACATCAACAGCAGCCTAGCCTACACTTATGGCAAAAACAAAACCGACAACAAACCTTTAGCGCAAACGCCGCCACTCGAGTGGAAAACAAGTTTGAACTGGGATAATGGCACATTGAGCGCAGGCGCGTTGTGGCGCGTGGTTGCCAAACAAAATCGCTACCATCAAGGCTACGGCAACATCATCGGGCAAGATTTGGGCAAATCAGCAGGTTTTGGTACTTTATCTTTGAACGCAGGCTGGCGCATCAACAAAAACTTCAGTTTGCAAACAGGCATAGACAATCTGTTTAACAAAGAATACGCAGAATTTGTGAGCCGTGGCGGTCATGCCAGCGCAGGTACGCAAACCGTGCGCGTGAACGAACCTGGTCGTCAAGTTTGGTTGCGTGTGCAAGGTCAATTCTGATGAACTGATTTGATGATGAAACATTCAGGCAGCTTATGTTTGGGTTGTCTGAATGTTTTTTGAAGTGATTTTGTGGTAAAGATGCTGCACGCATGAAAATTGCAGACGGCATTTATCGGTTGCAGGCGGCATCTTTGTTCATGAAACGAGAGATTTTGAAAAGAGAAAGAGAAAAGGGCGAATTGAAGTTCGCCCTTGTGTATTTTCAAACTACATCGCGCAACGGAAGCCGAGATTATTAACGGCATAACGTGCTTGCAAGCTGGTGCGAATGCCGTAGCGCATAAACGCGGCGTAGTTGTTGGGGTCGGTGCTGTTGGCTGCGCCACCGCCGCAGAATAAATCGCTGTTGGCAGTGCTGGCATTGAGCAGGCTGCTGTTAAAATCTTCGGTCCATTCCCAAATCAAACCGTGCATATCGTGCACGCCCCAAAAGTTGGCTTTGCCTTTGCCAACATCACGCAAACCGCGTTTGCCGCCGTCGGCATACCAGTCCAAAATGGTGCGGTTGTAGCTTTTTTCACTGGTGCCATTCTTTTTAAATTCAGAAGCTTGCCCAACGTATTCCCACTGGTCAATCGTGGGCAAGCGTTTGCCTTGGGCGGTGCAATAAGCATGGGCGGCAAACCATGAAACGTTGGTTACGGGTTTGTTTTTGTCGCTGGCTTTGGGCGCGTAGCCATTGCCGCTTTTCACCCAGTGGCTGAGATATTGTGGCTCGGCTTCGCGTTTTTTGACTTTGCCACGTTGCCATTTGGGATTTTTTTGAACAAATTCAGCAAATTCGGCGTTGGTTACGGCGGTTTTGTCGATTTTAAAAGGTTTAACCGAAATCATCGGCGTGTCTTTTTTGAGATACAAAGGACGATAGCTGCCTGCGGAAATGCTTGCCATTTCGGTGCCGTAAGCCAGCGATGAAGCGAGAAGTAGGGAGATGATGCTGTGATGTGCTTTCATGTTTATTCTCTTGTTTGGGCGTTTGCAAAGACGGAAGACCGCTTGAGCAAATGATACGCTAAGCGGTCTTGATTTCACAAGGTAGTTTTAATTATTTGCGACCTGCTGCAACTTCTTCAGGTTTCACTTCGCCGCCTTTGTTGCCGAAGCTGTTCAGAACGTAAGTCAATACGTTTGCCACTTCTTCGTCTTTCAAGGCAATGGCTGGCATCACGCTGTTGTAGTCTTTGCCATTAACCGTGATTTTGCCTGACAAACCTTTGGTAATCGCTTGAATACCACGCTTGTAGTCGGCGTTCAAGTAGTCAGAGTTTGCCAGTGGAGGGAATGCACCTTCCACGCCTTTACCTTCCATGCCGTGACATGCCAAGCAGTTTGCTTTATAGATGGCTTCACCTGCTTTAATGCGTTCTTCCTTGCTGCCAGCAGCGGCAGGAGCTGCGCCGACTTTAGCGGTTTCGCTGGCGGTTAAAGGTGCTTCTTGGATTGTGCCACCTTCGCCGTGGTACACTTCTTCAGTCATTTTGCCTGAATAAATTTCTGGATTTTCAGGGCCTTCGGCAATCAATTGACCCAACGCGCCTTTGTTAAACGCACGGAACAATGAGTGGTCTACCAAAGTGTAGCTACCAGGAACGTCCAGTTTGAAGTCCACAATCGCTGCACCGCCCGCAGGTACCATAGTCGTTTGAATGTTTTTATTAACTAAATCGCCGCCTTCAACATAAACCGTGTCAAAGATTTCGCCGATAACGTGGAACGAAGACACCAAGTTCGGGCCGCCGTTACCCACAAACAAACGAACTTTCTCGCCCACTTTCGCTTTCAAAGCGTTGTCGCCTGCGATTGCGCCCACATGACCATTGAATACCACATAATCAGGTTGTTCTTTAACCGCTTTTTCCATGTCAAACGGTTGCAAGCCAGCTTCGCCGTATTTGCCTTTGGTGTAGAAATCGCCTTGCATTACATAGAATTCTTTGTCTACTTTTGGCAAGCCGTCTTTTGGTTCAACCAAAATCAAACCGTACATACCGTTGGCAACGTGCATGCCCACAGGCGCAGTTGCACAGTGGTAAACATACAAACCTGGTTGCAAGGCTTTGAAACTGAATGAAGTGGTATGACCTGGAGCCGTGAACGAAGCTGCTGCGCCGCCACCTGGGCCTGTTGCCGCGTGGAAGTCAATATTGTGCGGAACAGTCGAATCCGAGCGGTTTGAGAAGTTCACTTGAACTTGGTCGCCTTCGCGAACGCGAATGAATTGACCTGGAACGTCGCCACCGAATGTCCAGTATTTGTATTCCACGCCGTCAGTCATTTTCATGACTTTTTCTTGAACTTCAATGTCCACAATAACTTTAGCTGGGTGTTTACGTTCAATTGGAGGCGGAACGTTTGGCGCGCTGGTCATTACTGCTTTTTCTTCAGGCAATGCGCCAGCTGGTGTTTCAGCTGATGCGCTTTGAGTTTGTGCGTCAGAAGCAGCAGAAGCAGGAGCTTCGTTTGCCGTCTGCGATTGAGAACAAGCCGCTAATGCAAAGACAGATGCCAAAATGGCAGCAAGTGTTTTGGTTTTCATGATGTATTCCTTTTTTGTGTGGAAACTAGGTTTGTTTACGAACGAATCTTACGTTAAGAAAGCTTTACATTATTTGACGCAAATCAAATTATTCAAAAAATAGTCATCAAATAACGGGCGATTTTCGCTATCTGGTTTATTTTTATGGAATAAATTTTCGGATAATGCCGTCTGCGTTTTGCAGACGGCATCTGGCTATTTGCCTTGACTGATAAGGTTTGTAGAATAATTGCTTTAAAAAGGTAGATTCTTGAGGTAACTCAAGAAATCGGATTGATTTTTCTATTTTGTGTGTATTACAATTTTTAACATTCATATTTATTGAATTTATTTATAACGTTTTATTGACAAACCACTAGGAGTATCAAAATGGGACAGTACAAAAAACTTTGGTACACGCTCATTGGCGTACTGGCGCTGACATTCAGTTTGCTGGGCTATTTGGGTGTGGAAGTGTATCGGCAAGCACCGCCGTTTCCTGAACAATTTGTTTCGGCTTCGGGCGAAGTGGTCATCACTAAAGACGATGTGCTTCAAGGGCAGTCGGCTTGGCAATCGACTGGCGGCATGGAGTTGGGTTCGGTGTTGGGACACGGTGCGTATCAAGCACCTGACTGGACAGCGGATTTCTTGCACCGTGAATTGGTGGCTTGGTTGGATTTAACGGCGCAAGCGGAACACGGTAAAAAGTTTGATGAATTGAACGCGGAACAAAAAGCGGCTTTGCAAGCGCGTTTGACGCAAGAATATCGTAAAGAAAGTGCGATGGATGAGTCTGGCAAGGTTACTTTGTCGGATACGCGCGTGAAAGCGATTGCGCAAGCAAGTCAATATTATATTGATTTGTATGGCGATAAGGCTGAATTGAACGGCACGCGTGAATCGTTTGCGATGAAAACCAACACTTTGCCTGATGTGGCGGCGCGTGAACGTTTGGCAGACTTTTTCTTCTGGACGGCTTGGTCGGCTGCGACTGAACGTGCAGACGGCATCTCAACTTACACCAACAACTGGCCGCATGAGCCTTTGATTAACAATGTGCCAACGACTGAAAACTATATGTGGTCGTTTGCGTCTATTGTGTTCTTGTTGGCTGGTGTGGGCTTTTTGGTGTGGGGCTATCATTTTTTGCGCAAACACGATGATGAGCCAAAAGCACCTGCAAGCGACCCTTTGGCGAAAATTGTCTTAACGCCTTCGCAAAAAGCTTTGTGGAAATACGCTGCTTTGACTGTGATTTTGTTTATCGTGCAAATTTTGCTTGGCGGTTTGGTGGCGCACTACACGGTGGAAGGTCAAACGTTCTATGGCATTGATATTTCACAAATTCTGCCTTATTCGTTGGCACGTACATGGCACTTGCAATCGGCTTTGTTCTGGATTGCAACGGGTTTCTTAACCGCAGGTTTGTTTGTTGCGCCGATTATCAATGGCGGCAAAGACCCGAAATTCCAAGCTTTGGGCGTGAATTTGCTGTATGTTGCCTTGTTCATCGTGGTGGCAGGTTCGTATGCGGGTAACTTCACTTCTTTGGTATTGAACAAACTTTCTGGCAGCGCGAATTTCTGGTTCGGTCATCAAGGCTATGAATATTTGGACTTGGGTCGTTTCTGGCAAATTCTGTTGTATGTTGGCTTGTTGTTGTGGCTGTTTTTGATGTTGCGTTGCACCGTGAGCGCGTTTAAAAACGGCGGCGATAAAAACCTGTTGGCGATTTTCGTTGCGTCGATTGTGGGCGTGGGCATGTTCTACGGTCCAGGTTTGTTCTACGGCGAACACACCACTTTGGCGGTAATGGAATACTGGCGTTGGTGGGTGGTGCATTTGTGGGTGGAAGGCTTCTTTGAAGTGTTCGCCACAGCAGCTTTGGCATTCATTTTCTACAACTTGGGCTTGGTGAGCTATCGCTCGGCAACCGTTGCCTCTTTGGTGGCAGGTAGCTTGTTCTTGGTGGGCGGCGTTCCTGGTACATTCCACCACTTGTATTTCAGCGGCACAACCACGCCGATTATGGCAGCTGGTGCATCGTTCTCGGCTTTGGAAGTGGTTCCCTTGATTTTGTTGGGACACGAAGCGTATGAACATTGGTCGCATCAACACGCTGCGCCTTGGATGAAACGTTTGCGTTGGCCTTTGATGAGCTTCACTGCCGTTGCATTCTGGAATATGTTGGGTGCAGGTGTGTTTGGCTTCTTGATTAACCCACCGATTTCTTTGTATTACTTGCAAGGTTTGAACACCACAGCGGTTCACGCGCACGCAGCTTTGTTTGGTGTGTATGGCTTCTTGGCATTGGGCTTTGTGTTGTTGGTGGGCTGCTACATCAAACCAAACTACACTTACGACGAAAAACAAATGTCGTGGGGCTTCTGGCTGATGAACGGCGCATTGGTGGGCATGATTGTATCGAGCTTGTTGCCGATTGGTATTTTCCAAGCTGCTGAAAGCATTTCGGTGGGCTTGTGGTCGGCGCGCAGCGAAGCGTTTATGCAACAAGGTTATTTGGAAACCTTCCGCTGGATTCGTACCATTGCTGACTTTGTCTTCATCGGCGGCGCGTGCTTATACGCATGGCAAGTGCTGAAAATGTCGGTAAGCAAAGACAAATAAAACTTGTGAAAGAGAAGATGCCGTCTGCAGATTTGCAGACGGCATTTTTTGTTTTGACTTTTATTTGAGATTGAACATGAATGGCGAAAACGTTTAGCGTTTGATGCCGTGGATGCACACCCAGCCATTGTCGGTTTGGGCGGGAAGCAGGTCAAACCATTGGCTGTAGATGCCGCTCATTTCTTCCAGTTGTTCTTCTAAAATACCTGATAAAACGATGCGACCGCCCGTTTTGGTGCGGCTGGCGAGCATGTCTCCAAGCATGCGCAAAGGGTTTGCTAAAATGTTGGCAAGCACCACGTCAAACTGTCCTTTGGGCAAATTGTCGGGCAGGAAAAATTGGGCGGCAACTTGGTTTTGTTCGGCATTGTTGCGGCTGGCGATAATCGCTTGTTCGTCGATGTCCACGCCAACGGCGGATTGTGCGCCTAATTTCATGGCGGCAATCGCCAAAATGCCCGAACCGCAGCCGTAGTCCAACACGTTTTCATTGCCTTGCAAATTGTTGTCTAGCCATTGCAAGCACAAATGCGTGGTTGGGTGGCTGCCTGTGCCGAATGCCAAGCCTGGGTCAAGCTGCAAATTCACGGCATTGGCATCGGGTGCTTCGTGCCAAGACGGGGTAATCCACAGACGGTCGGAAATTTTAATCGGGTCAAACTGCGATTGGGTCAAACGCACCCAGTCTTGTTCGGGCAGCAAGTCCACTTCATAAGCAGGCGCGTCTATGCCCACTTGTTTGGCGGCTGCTTCAATCATCGGTGCGATATCGGCATCGGCGGCGAATAGGGCGATGATTTTGCTGTTTTGCCAGATTTGTTCGGTCGGCATCCCCGGTTCACCGAAAATGGCTTGTTCTTCGTTGGTGCCTGCGTAGGCATCTTCAATCGCGGCGGACAATGCACCGTGTTCCATGAGTGCGTCGGACAAGGCTTCGGCAATGCGTTCATGCACGGAAAAACTGATTTGTTGATATGACATGGTGTTCTCGATTTTGGTTGAACAACAACACAATACAAAGCGAAACCCTTGTCGGGTTTGTGTTTTATTGATTGTGTTTGGCTGTTACAAGATAAAACAAAAGGCGAAAATGCCGTCTGCATGAGTAAAATCCGCAGACGGCATCGCTGGTGTTGATTAACCTTTGAGTTTGGCTTTACGCTCTTCCAACCAGTGTTCTAAGTAGTGAATGCTCACGCCACCAGCTTGGAAACCTGCATCGGCAAACAAATCGCGATGCAAGGCGGTATTGGTTTTGATGCCCGTAATCGCCAACTCTGCCAAAGCGACACGCATTTTTGCCATCGCCTGTTCACGCGTTTTGCCGTGAACGCAGATTTTACCGATTAAGCTGTCGTAGTTGGGCGGAATGCGGTAGCCTTGGTAGATGTGGCTGTCGACGCGCACACCCAAACCCCCTGGTAAATGACAACTTTCAATCAAACCTGGGCTAGGAATGAAGTTGTATGGGTCTTCGGCGTTGATGCGGCATTCAAAAGCATGACCTTCCAACACAATATCGTCTTGCGTGTATTGCAAAGGCAAGCCAGCAGCCACGCGCAATTGTTCTTGCACGATGTCTACGCCGCTGATTAACTCGGTTACAGGGTGTTCCACTTGCACACGCGTATTCATTTCAATGAAGAAAAACTCGCCGTTTTCGTATAAAAACTCAAATGTGCCTGCGCCGCGATAGCCGATGCGTTTACACGCTTCAACGCACGCTTGACCGATTTTGGCGCGCTCTTCAGGCGTGATGCCTGGGGCAGGGGCTTCTTCAATCACTTTTTGATGGCGACGTTGCATCGAACAATCGCGCTCGCCCAAGTAAATCGCGTTGCCGTGTTCATCGGCTAAAACCTGAATTTCCACATGGCGTGGTTTTTGCAAATAGCGTTCCATGTAAACCATCGGATTGCCGAATGCAGCGCCTGCTTCGGTGCGCGTCATTTCCACGGAAGTGAGCAAGTCTTCTTTTTTTTCAACCACGCGCATACCGCGACCGCCGCCGCCGCCAGACGCTTTGATAATCACGGGGAAGCCCACTTGGTCGGCAATTTTCAAAATTTCGGCATCGTCATCAGGCAAAGCACCTTCTGAACCTGGCACGCAAGGCACGCCAGCGGCAATCATCGCGTGTTTGGCAGACACTTTGTCGCCCATCAAACGAATGGTGTCGGCTTTTGGACCGATGAAAATAAAGCCAGATTCTTCCACTTGTTCAGCAAAATCGGCGCGTTCCGCCAAAAAGCCGTAGCCTGGGTGAATTGCGTCTGCGCCTGTAACTTCTGCAGCCGAAATCAAGGCTGGAATGTGTAAATAACTTTGTGGCGAAGGTGCAGGGCCGATACAAACCGATTCGTCGGAAAGTTTAACGTGTAAGCTGTCGCGGTCGGCTTCAGAATGTACGGCAACAGTGGCAATGCCCATTTCGCGGCAAGCACGCAAAACGCGTAAAGCGATTTCACCACGGTTGGCGATTAAAACTTTTTTCAGCATGATATTCTTTCTTTAACTGTTTGAATAAGCTAAAAATATGCTTGAAAACCTCAAGCAAGATGCTGTGAAAAACTGCAGACGGCATCTTTTGCCGTCTGCAGTTTCCGATTATTCAATAATGAACAAAGGTTCGCCAAATTCTACTGGCTGACCGTTTTCTACCAAAATCGCTTTCACTACGCCTGATTTTTCGGCTTCGATTTCGTTCATCAATTTCATCGCTTCGATGATGCACAAAGTGTCGCCTTCTTTCACGGTTTGACCCACTTCCACAAACGCTGGAGAGCTTGGGCTAGGCGCACGATAGAATGTGCCAACCATAGGCGATTTTTGGGCATTGGCGGTGTCGGCAGCAGGAGCTGGGGCAGCGGCAGCAGGTGCGGCAACGGGTGCAGCGGCAGGAGCAGCAGCCGCAACTGGTGCGGCAATCGGTGCTGGCGCAGCAGCGTAAACGGTTTGTGGTGCGACTGAGCGTGTGATGCGAACTTTTTCTTCGCCTTCGGTTACTTCAATTTCAGCAATGCCTGATTCTTCAACCAAATCAATCAGTTTTTTCAGTTTACGCAAGTCCATTGTGTTTTCCTTTTCTCTTGTTTGTTGCCACGACTGGGTCGCTGGCTAAAAATGTTGGGTACATCTTAAAAGGGGGAATGTACGCGAAAGGCGTATTTTCACTAAATTGCTGTTAAATAGCAAGTAAAATCTCAAAAAATGGCGGTTTTGGTATTTAAATTACATCTTAATGAATGGCGTTTTTGAGCGTATTTTTACGGGTGAAAATGCTTTTTTGATTGAAAATCAAATTGATTTGTTGGCTGCTTGGGTTTTGGGGTTTGCTTGCGAGAAAAGCGTTTAAATGAATTGAAAATGTGTGAATGAACGCGATTGTGTGGCGAATGGCGGATAAAGTGTCATGATGCCGTCTGCAACTGTTTTGGTTTGGACAAAATCGGTTTTACAGACGGCATTTTGGGTTTATTGAATGCTGTAGTCGCTTAAATAGCGGCTGCGTTCACGCGCCAAACGGGTTTCGCATTGCAGCTGCTGGTATTCGGCTTGTACGGCATCGTTGTTGTCTTGGGCGACTTGCTGACATTGCGTTTTTTGTTGGCGTTGCCAGTTTTGTTGGTCGCTTTGTAGCTGGGTTTGTACGACGCTGTCTAGTTTTTGCCAGTCGTTTTGCAGTTGCGCTTGCGCTTGTTGGTTGGCTTGGCGAGCGTGGTTTAACTCGTTCAGCGATGGAGCAAGTTGGCTTTGTTGTTGCTCATTGCTTTGTGGTGTGAGCGTTTCGGTCTCAATATTGCTGGCATCGCTGGCGGCGATTTCGTTGTCGGACGCGTTTTCTTCAATCACTTCGATTGCTTGGTTTTGTTGTTTTTCCAAAGCCTGTTCGCGACTGATTTTTTGTCCGTTCAACACGATTTCGTCTTTCACGCCATAAGGCAATAGGGCGGTGAGCAGGGCGTTGTAGGCGGCACTCAAATTGCTGTTAAGGTATTGAATGCTGACGCTGCCGTCTGCGTTTTCTTGTGGAATGAATTGTAGGCTTTGGGTGAAAATGCCGTTGTTGTTGTAGCGCAAATCCGAGCCGATATTGCGTTGTTGTAAAACTTGTTCCAGCGTTTGGTTGGGGTAGACCAAGCTGCTGTTGGCTTGAATGGTGTTCAATAAACTTTCGGGCAGCGTGATGTTCAGTTCGGCGCGACAGATGTTTTTGCCGTCTGCGGTGTCGCTGCTGGGGTGATTGAGTGTGATGCTGACTTCATTCAAAGCGGCGAAAATTTTGTCGCTGCTTAAGAGTTGTTGTGGGTCTTCGGCGACAAAACGTGGAGCCTGTTCTTGAATGAATTGCTGAACGCTTTTACTGATGTTTTGCTGAATGGCTGGGTGTTCGCAAGATGCGATGCTCGGCGTGCTGGCTTGGTTTTGGGGCTGACACGCGGCAAGAATGGCTAGAACGCAGAGGCTGAGTAGGGGGCGTTTCAACATGGTCAAACCTTTTCAGTGCAAATAAAATGTGCCACATCATAACAAAAAAACGCTGACTTTCCCAAAAGAAAATCAGCGTTTTGTGTAAAAATATTTAGGTTATTTCAGGAAATTAACAAAGCCCGTCAAAATGGCAACGTTTATCATGTCCACAAAGAACGCACCTACCATAGGCACAATCAAAAAGGCTTTGTGTGATGAACCGAAGCGTTCGGTAATCGATTGCATATTGGCAACTGCAGTTGGCGTTGCGCCCATACCGAAGCCGCAATGACCTGCTGCCAAAACGGCGGCATCGTAGTCTTTGCCCATCAAAACGTAGGTAACGAAAGTGGCATACAAAGCCATTACCACAGTTTGAATCAACAGAATCACGGTTACAGGGCCAGCCAAGCCAGTCAATTCCCACAATTTCAAATTCAGCAAAGCCATCGCCAAAAAGAGCGACAAAGACGCATTGCCGAACACGTCAATCGCGCGGTCAAACATATTCACGCGGAATGCGCTGGTCAACACATTACGCAACACCACACCTGCAAACAAAGCCCACACGAATTTTGGTAAGTCAATCAAGTGCGTTTTGTCAAAACCGTCCACAATCTCAGCAAATGCCAAACACGCGGCAAACATTGCCAAAGTTTCTACGGCTGATTCCGCTGTAATCAAACGCACTTTGTTGTGGTTTTCAAATGCGTCGTCGCTGTTGCTGTCAGCGTTGTTGGCAGCAGTTGCTGCTTGTGCAACAGGTTGGCGGTTCATTTTGTTAATCAAACGACGCGCTATAGGGCCGCCGATTAAGCCGCCTGAAACCAAGCCGTAAGTTGCAGCTGCCATACCTAAAGCAGTTGCACCTGATAAGCCGAATTTTTCTTCAAAAGTTGGGCCCCATGCGCCAGCTGTGCCGTGTCCGCCTGTTAAAGTGATTGAGCCTGTAATCAAGCCGATTAAGGGGTCTAAACCGAATGTGCTTGCCAAACCCACGCCCACAGCGTTTTGAATAACGATGAAAAAGCCCACGATTGCGGTAAACCAAACCAGTGGGAAACCGCCTGCTTTCAAGCGCGAGAAGTCTGCGCTCAAACCGATTGATGTGAAGAAAATCAGCATAAACGCGTCTTGCAACGGTTTTTCAAATTTGAAGCTCACGCCGTAAAAGCTGTGTAAAGCGTACAAAATAATCGCTGCAACCAAGCCGCCAGCCACTGGCTCGGGAATGTTGAAGTCTTGTAAAAATTTGATTTTTGATACCAGAAATTTGCCGACCAACAAAACGATGGTGGCGGCAATCAGCGTGTAATAGCTGTTAAAAACCCATTCCATGATTTTATCCTTGTATGAAATGTTGAGAACAAATGAAATAGAAGCGATTTGCCGCTTGCGCCCGTAATTGCAGACGGCAAAAAGCGGGCGAATTGTAAGGAGATGTTAAGTGTTTGTCAAAAATATGAATTTGATTTTAACTATCGCTTGCAAATATTGTGATTTGGGTCAAAAAAAAGCGTGATGCCGTCTGCACTGTGTGCGTGGGTGATTTGGCGACATACTGGCGCGTCAATTTGTTTACATATTCAGCCGACGATTGATTCTGTTTATTTGTTCGGCTTTGCTTCGGGCGTTGGCTTTAAACAAAAAAAACAGCCCGAAAAACGGGCTGTGTGAATGAGATGGACTCAATGAACAAGTTGTTTTGAAAACGGCTTACAAAGAATAGTACATTTCAAATTCTAATGGATGTGGCGCCATTTGCATGCGGCGAACGTCTTCCGATTTGAATTCGATGTAGCTGTCAATCCAGTCTTTGCTGAACACGCCGCCGCGCGTCAAGAATTCGTGGTCTTCTTTCAAAGCGTTCAATGCTTCATCTAAAGAAGCGCAAACGGTTGGCACGAGCGCGTCTTCTTCTGGTGGCAAGTCATACAGGTTTTTAGTTGCAGGCTCACCTGGGTGAATTTTGTTTTGAATGCCGTCTAAACCAGCCATCAACAAAGCGGCAAAACATAAATACGGATTCGCTGTTGGGTCTGGGAAACGCGCTTCAATGCGACGCGCTTTGCTGCTGTTCACCGCTGGAATACGAATCGAAGCCGAGCGGTTTTTCGCCGAATAAGCCAGTTTTACAGGTGCTTCAAAGTGTGGCACAAGGCGTTTGTATGAGTTGGTTGATGGATTACAAATCGCGTTCAAAGCCTTGGCGTGTTTGATGATGCCGCCGATGTAGTACAAAGCGGTTTCGCTCAAACCCGCATAGCCGTCGCCAGCAAACAAGTTTTGACCGTCTTTCCAGATAGACTGGTGAACGTGCATGCCCGAGCCATTGTCGCCCATAATCGGTTTTGGCATAAAGGTTGCGGTTTTGCCAAATTGATGTGCCACGTTTTGAATCACATATTTTTGGTCTTGCGTCCAGTCGGCACGGCGAACTAAAGTGCTGAATTTCGTACCGATTTCCATTTGGCTGCCCGTTGCCACTTCAGAGTGATGCACTTCCACAGGCACGCCGATGTCTTCCAAAATGTTCACCATTGCTGAACGCAAATCTTGACCGCAATCTACAGGCGCAAGTGGCGCATAGCCGCCTTTAACGGTTGGGCGATGACCTGTGTTTTGACCGTCTAAAGCCGCGCCGCTAGACCAAGCACCTGATTCTGAATAGATTTCATAACGGGTTTTGTGCATATCGGTTTCAAAAGCCACGCCGTCAAACACGAAAAATTCAGGTTCTGGGCCGAAAAACGCGGTGTCGCCCAAGCCAGATGCTTTTAAATATGCTTCGGCGCGTTTGGCGATAGAGCGCGGGTCGCGGTCGTAGCCTTGACCGTTGGCAGGGTCAATCACGTCGCAAGTCAAAACCAAAGTTGCGTCGTCGTAGAACGGGTCGATGTAAGCCGATTCAGGGTCTGGACGCATTTGCATATCCGATGCTTGAATGCCTTTCCAGCCGCCGATAGATGAGCCGTCAAACGCTTGACCGTTTTCAAACCACTCTTCTGGGTCTTCTAACACAATGCGCGCTGGCACGGTAAAGTGGTGTTGTTTGCCTTTGGTGTCGGTGAAACGCAAGTCAACAAAACGGACACCATTTTCTTCAATCATTTGAACAACTTTTTGAATTGACATAATAAACTCCAAAAGAGGGTTAAGTTGTGGGTTTGCGTGTATACGCTTGAATTTTATGATTGCAAACTATACTGAAAGTGTTGCGATGTGTGAAGTATAATTTTGTTTTGTAAGATTGTAAACAATTTATTTGGGTTTTAAATGTAAAGATGTCTACAATTTGATGAGACGCAAGCGATGCCGTCTGCAACTGGCATTTGCGAGCGATATTGTGCAGACGGCAGGCAAAGCGTTGGTTTTATAAAACAAGCGGTTTGGCTTGTTTTGTGGACGGTTTAGCGATTTGCCTCGCTGCTGTTGATATTTTCTAGCTGCTGTTGATACTCTCTCTATAGATAAGACGAAAAGACAAAGCGAACCGAAAACGCTTGCTTTGGACGAGATGTTTTGCGCTTCGGGCGATTGTTCACGAAAATCGTTTTGCAGATTAAAAGCGCAGACGGCATTTGATTGCGGCGGGTGCTTTATCTTGGCGCGGGTTTACGCGATAATAAGCGGCGTTTGGCTTGGGCGGATAAGCAAAAATCAAGGCGATTTTGGGTGAAGCGAAAGGTCGCCGAAATTCATTTGATGCCGCCAAACGTCGATTTGCCGCGATGAACTCAAGCGCAAACTCAATCAAACACAACGCTGCCACAAAAATAAGGAATGAAAATGACTGCCAACCGTTACGCCGTTTTTGGCAATCCGATTGCCCACAGCAAATCGCCGCAGATTCACGCGCTGTTTGCGGCGCAAGAAGGCGTGGAAATTGTGTACGAGCGGATTTTGGCTCCTTTAGACGGTTTTGCCGACGCGGCGCGTGCGTTTTTTCAAGCAGGCGGACGGGGGGCGAACGTTACTTTGCCTTTCAAAACCGATGCTTTTGAGTTGGCGGACGAGTTGTCAGAACGCGCGCAGACGGCAGGCGCGGTCAATACGCTGATTCCTTTGCCCGACGGACGTTTGCGTGGCGACAACAGCGACGGCGTGGGCTTGGTTTACGACATCACGCAATACTGGAACATTGATTTAAAAGACAAAAATGTCTTAATCATCGGCGCAGGCGGCGCGGTGCGCGGCGTGTTGCAACCTTTGTTGGCACAAGGTGCGAACATCACTTTAGTGAATCGCACCGAAGAAACCGCGCAAGCTTTGGCGCAACAATTTGGCGTGAATCTTGCAAAATTTGCTGATTTAAAACAATCGTTTGATGTGGTGATTAACGGCACATCCAGCAGTTTAAACGACGATTTGCCACCTGTGCCGTCTGCAGTGTTTGCAGATTGCGAGTTGGCGTATGACATGGTTTATGCCAACGAAGCGACTGCTTTCATGCGTTTTGCCGCCGAACAGGGCGCGCGCCAAACTGCAGACGGCATCGGTATGCTGGTTGGGCAAGCGGCGTTTTCTTATCAACTGTGGCGCGGTTTTGCGCCCGACATTCGCCCCGTGATTGCGGCGATGAAAGCCGAGCGTTGAGATGAAAAAATGGCTGAAATACGCGCTGGCGATTCCTGTTGCGCTGTTTATTTTGTTTAACGCCTATGTGTATGGCAACATCTTGATTTATCGTGCCATTGCACCGCATCAGTCGGCGTTTATGAGCATGCGCATGAATCAGTATGCGCAGGAAAATAAAGAGGTGAAACTGGATTACCGTTGGCAGCCGTATGAGCAGATTTCGGTGAACCTGAAAAAAGCCTTGATTGCTTCGGAAGACGCGAATTTTGCGGGACACAGCGGTTTTGACTGGAACGGCATTCGCAACGCGATGAAACGCAATGCGAAAACAGGTAAAGTGCAGGCTGGCGGTTCGACCATCAGTCAACAGCTGTCTAAAAACTTGTTTTTAAACGATTCACGCAGCTATTTACGCAAAGCGGAAGAAGCGGCGATTACTGCCATGCTGGAAGCGACGACCGACAAAGACCGCATTTTTGAGTTGTATTTGAACGTGATTGAATGGGGGCATGGCGTGTTTGGCGCGGAAGCGGCAGCGCAGTATTTTTACAAAAAACCAGCCAGCAAATTGAGCAAACAGCAAGCCGCCAAACTCGCTGCACGCGTGCCTGCGCCTTTGTTTTATGATGAAAACCCGAAAAGCAAACGTTTGCGCAACAAAACCAACATCATTTTGCGCCGCATGGGTTCGGCGGAATTGCCAGAAGATATGTAAGTTTATTGAATGATTAACCATGCCGTCTGCAGACGGCAGCAGCCTTTTCAAACTTAACTGATTTTAATTTAACCGAATGAATAGAAAGAAAAAATCATGAGTCAATACGTTTATTCTATGTTGCGCGTGAGCAAAGTTGTGCCGCCGCAAAAAACCATCATTAAAGACATTTCGCTGTCGTTTTTCCCGGGGGCGAAAATCGGCTTGCTGGGCTTGAACGGCGCGGGCAAATCCACCGTTTTGCGGATTATGGCGGGCGTGGACAAGGAATTTGAAGGCGAAGCCGTGCCGATGAGCGGTTTGAAAATCGGCTATTTGCCGCAAGAACCGCAGCTTGACCCCGAAAAAACCGTACGCGAAGAAGTGGAAAGCGGTTTGGGCGAAGTCGCCGCCGCGCAAAAGCGTTTGGAAGAAGTTTACGCTTTGTATGCCGAACCCGATGCCGATTTTGACGCGTTGGCGGAAGAACAAGGGCGTTTGGAGGCGATTATCGCTGCAGGCAGCAGCACGGGCGGCGGCGCGGAACACGAGTTGGAAATCGCGGCGGACGCGTTAAGGCTGCCTGAATGGGACGCGAAAATCGCCAATCTGTCGGGCGGCGAAAAACGCCGTGTCGCGCTGTGCAAATTGTTGTTGAGCAAACCCGATATGCTGCTCTTGGACGAGCCAACCAACCATTTGGACGCGGAAAGTGTTGAATGGCTTGAACAATTTTTGGTGCGTTTCCCAGGTACGGTGGTCGCCGTTACGCACGACCGCTATTTCTTGGACAACGCGGCGGAGTGGATTTTGGAGCTTGACCGCGGACACGGCATTCCGTGGAAAGGCAATTATTCGTCTTGGTTGGAGCAAAAAGAGCAGCGTTTGGCGAACGAAGCCAAATCCGAAGCTGCGCGAATTAAGGCGATGAAACAAGAACTTGAATGGGTGCGCCAAAACGCCAAAGGTCGCCAAGCCAAATCCAAAGCGCGTTTGGCGCGTTTTGAAGAGATGAGCAATTACGAATACCAAAAACGCAATGAAACGCAGGAAATTTTCATTCCAGTCGCCGAGCGTTTGGGCAATGAAGTGATTGAATTTGTGAATGTTTCCAAATCGTTTGGCGACCGTGTTTTGATTGACGATTTGAGTTTCAAAATCCCAGCAGGAGCGATTGTCGGCGTGATTGGCGCGAACGGCGCGGGTAAATCCACGCTGTTCAAGCTGATTTCGGGCAAAGAGCAGCCTGATTCGGGCGAAGTGAAAATCGGGCAAACCGTGAAAATGTCGCTGATTGATCAAAGCCGCGAAGGTTTGGGCAACGACAAAACCGTGTTTGACGAAATCGCCGAAGGACGCGACATTTTGCAAGTGGGGCAATTTGAGTTGCCAGCGCGTGCGTATTTGGGGCGATTCAATTTCAAAGGCAGCGACCAAAGCAAAATCGTGGGCAATCTGTCGGGCGGCGAGCGCGGACGTTTGCATTTGGCTAAAACCTTGATTGCAGGCGGCAATGTGTTGCTGCTGGACGAACCGTCCAACGATTTGGACGTGGAAACCTTACGTGCTTTGGAAGACGCTTTGCTGGAATTTGCAGGCAGCGTGATGGTGATTTCGCACGACCGCTGGTTCTTGGACAGAATCGCCACCCACATTTTGGCTTGCGAGGGCGACTCAAAATGGGTGTTCTTTGACGGCAACTATCAAGAATACGAAGCCGATAAAAAACGCCGTTTGGGCGAAGAAGGCGCGAAACCGAAACGGATTAAGTATAAACCTGTAACACGTTGATTTTTTTAATTAGTTAGTGTGAAAAGATGCCGTCTGCAGATTGATTTGCAGACGGCATTATGTTTTGATTAGCGACGGCAGATGATTTTTTCTAGTTCTTCTCCAAAGCTACCAGGAATAACCTGTTCTTCTTTTCCTTTGCCAAGACTGGTAGCTACCTGTTCGTTTTCATAATAATAGCGTTGGTCATCAATTCTCGTTATTCCATCACATGAATATACCCATTGTTCTTTAATTTCGTCGTATTTTGTGCCGTTGCTTAACGTTCTGTGGTACCCATTTTTTACTTTATATTTTACCCATGTCCAGCGACCTCCATTTTTCATTTTTTTGACATTAGCATCATAATAATAAGTATTCCCCTCATTATTTGTACCCATATATCGCCAATTCGCCGCTTGTGCTTGCGCACTCATTAAACCGAATAAGGCGAGTGCCAAAACCGATAATTTTTTCATTGTGTTTGTCCTAAATTGTTTCAAAAAAAGATAAGAAAACAGGGCGTTGGCAGGGCGATGTTGCTGCTTGCCAAACGCGCGAATGATAAGATATTGTTTTTTTTTTTTTTTTTTTGTCAATTCAATTTGTTAGGGGATGCTTTGTTTTTAGAGTGTTGTCTCTAATTTGCAACACTTGATGATGAAAATGTGAAAGGCGAATGAGAAATGCCGTCTGCATTTGAAATTGCTCCTGTGTTTTGTTGGGGCTGTTTCGGTTGCAGACGGCATTTTTTGAACTTAACGAGCGCAGACGATTTTTTCTAATTCTGCGCCTGCCGAATGGGGCATGATGGGGTAGACTGGGGCGAGTGTGGCTTCGGATAAGACGTTTTTGCCTTGAAGATAAAAATGCTG
>JAUNMN010000028.1:0-2008 GCA_030531795.1 Neisseria sp. | reverse complement strand
CTGGGGCGAGTGTGGCTTCGGATAAGACGTTTTTGCCTTGAAGATAAAAATGCTGTTCTTGGGTTTGAATATTGCCTTGGCAATCGTATAGCCACAGCATTCGGACTTCGTCAAATCTGGCGTTGCTGCTTGGATTTTGATGAAGTTGCGGATGGATTTGGTAACGCGCCCACACGCTGCGATGATGTGGGGCGGATTGTTGAACAGAGGTTTTATCGTATGACGTGGCGTTGTTTGCTGCGTCTACATGAAATTGCACCCACTCGGCGGCGTGTGCTTTGGTGCTGATGAAGCCGAATAGGGCGATGGCAAAAAGTGATGATGTTTTCATGGGTTTGCCTTGTGATGAAATGATGAGTTTGGTTTTGGCAATGATAGGTTTGAAAAATGCCGTCTGCAACTGAAAGGCGTTCCATTTGTGAAGTTATGAAACGTTTTCAGCTGCAGACGGCATGGTTTTACGGAAATTTAAATAATCGCTTTACCAGCGGTAGTTCAGTTTCAAGCCGCCGAAGCGTTGGCGTGAAGATTCTTTACCGTGTGCCAAACCTGCGTAGGCGCGGGCGGTCCAGTTGCGTGCGGCGAAGCCCAAGCCTGCTTCGTGGGTGAAGCTGCGGTCAAACGATTGATTGAGTTCGTAGCCGTTCACTTTCACGGTCATTTTGTTGCCTGCGGCATCTTGGTAGTAGCTGGCGAACGATGGGTTGAGATTGAAGCCATTGAGTGCCAAGGTTTTTTCAATGTTCACGCCTGCGTAGTAGTTCACCAAATTGAGTGCATCGCTTTGAACGCGCGCGCCTTCAAGGGTGTAGTCGCTGGCAGACAGGCGATGGTAGCGCACGCCTGCTAATGGTGTCAGCGACACGCCTGCGACTTGCCATTCTTTACCCGCACTCACACCAACGCTGCTCACGTTGCGCGACAATTTGGCTTCTTCGCTTGCAGACTGAATGCGGCTGTTGCTGCGAGCGTAGCCAACATCGGCGGTGGTGAAGAAACCGTTATCCGCGCTGTATTTGCCATACATTTGCACTCCAGACAGATTGCTCTTGCCTGTGATGCCGTCTGCGAAAGTGTTTTTGGCGTGGGTGTTTTTGAAAATCACGCCAGCGCGCCAGCTTTCATCATCACTCAAGCGTTTTTCTACGCCCAGTTGATTGATGTTGAGATTTTGTTCGTAACGGCGATAGTTGTCGGATGCGAAGTCGTTGTTTTGCCACTCGTTATCCGTCCAAATATTCCATTCTTCAGTTTTCTTTTCGTGAATACGGCGGTCGCTCAAACGCGCGTCTGCCAACACGGCATTCACTTGCGCTGAAACTTCCGACAAACCTGCATTTGAGTAGCGGCTAATCAATTCGGCTTGTTTGCGCAAAGCGGCTAAACGTTCTGCGTCTGCTTTAGCTTTGGCTTCTGCGGCAGCTTTTTCCGCAGCTGCTTTTTCTGCTGCCAAACGCTCGGCTTCAGCTTTGGCTTCTGCAGCCGCTTTTTCAGCAGCAATACGTTCCGCTTCAGCTTTTGCCGCAGCTTCGGCAGCGGCTTTGGCTTTTTCCGCTGCAATGCGTTCGGCTTCAGCTTTGGCTTTGGCAGCAGCAGCTTGTTTGGCTTCTGCTTCTGCTCTGGCTTTTGCAGCCGCTTCGGCAGCAGCAGCTTCGCGTTCGGCTTTAGCTTTTGCTGCGGCTTCAGCAGCCGCTTTGGCAGCCGCTTCACGTTCGGCTTTAGCAGCGTCGGCAGCAGCTTTTTCAGCCTGTTCACGCTCGGCACGGGCTTTGGCAATTGCCGCGAGTTCTGCACGGGCGGCAGCGGCACGTTCTTCGCGAATTTTGGCTGCTTCGGCTAATTTGGCTTGTTCGGCAGCTTCACGTTCGGCTTTGGCTTTAGCAACTGCTTCGGCAGCGGCTTGTTCTGCGGCTTCACGTTCGGCTTTGGCTTTTGCGGCTGCTTCGGCAGCAGCGGCTTTTTCAGCAGCAAGGCGTGCGGCTTCGGCTTTTTCAGCGGCTAAGCGTGC
>JAUNMN010000027.1 GCA_030531795.1 Neisseria sp. | reverse complement strand
AACGAAAAAGTAGACTACGAAGAGTATACGAAAAGTAAAAGTAGCTTAATACTGAAAGCTGCTTGGGGTTGCTACGGAGCACAAAGATCGGGAACAGCAAGAGGCAAGTAAGATGCCGTCTGCAAAAGGCAGACAGCATCTCATTTTTAATCATCTCTACAATTCATTATAAACTTCTCACTAATTTTCTTAAGAACCGATCGCATTCATTCAGCTGTTCTAAGCTGATAAATTCATCGGCTTTGTGGGCTTGTTCGATGTTACCTGGGCCGCAGACTATGGTTGGAATGCCTGCGCGTTCAAATAAGCCTGCTTCTGTACCGTAGGCGACTTTGCGGATTTCGTGGTCTTGGTTTAAGGCACGAACGAGTTCGGTGATGGCGGCTTGTTCGGCGGCTTCTAAACTCGGCGCTGCCGCCATTTTGCTGATTTGAATATCGGCATCGGCGTGTTCTTGACGCATTTTGGGTAACAAAATGTGTTGAATGTAATCTTCAATTTCTTGCTGGATTTTGTCGGCACTCATGCCAGGGAGATTGCGAAATTCGTAGTGCAGACGGCAAAACTCTGGAATGGTATTGACCGCGATGCCACCTTGAATCAAATTGGTGGTCATGCTGGTGAACGGGACATCAAATTTGTCATCAAACGGCCCGTTTTGGCGATACGCGTTTGCCAGCTGGCGGATTTGGCAAATCAATTCGGCGGCGTATTCAATCGCATTGCAACCTTGCGGCGTGAGCGAAGAGTGTGCCGCTTTACCATGTACATCGCATTGAAAAACATTGATGCCTTTGTGTGCCACCACCACTTTCATGCTGGTCGGTTCGCCAACGATGCAACCATCGATTTTTTGCCCACGTTGTTGTAAGGCTTCCAACATTACAGGTGCGCCGACGCAGCCCACTTCTTCATCATAAGAAAATGCAAAATGAATCGGTTTGGCTCGATTTTCCTGCATGATTTCGGGAATCATCGCCAACGCCGATGCGATGAAACCTTTCATGTCGCACGTTCCGCGACCGTATAAACGCCCATCGTGTTCTGTTAGCACAAACGGTTCGTGCGTCCAAACTTGTCCGTCTACAGGTACAACATCGGTATGTCCTGACAACACAATTCCACCTTGCGTTTCGCCATTGCTGGCGGGCAAAGTGGCAAAAATATTGGCTTTGTTGCCGTCTGCACTGTGGCTGAGCCAGTAGGGCAAACTCAATTCGCGAAAATAGTCTTCAAGACAATGAATCAAAGCCAAATTGGAGTGGCAACTGGTTGTGTCAAAAGCGACGAGGCGTGCGAGCCATTGTTGGGCGTTGAGTTGAGGCATGGGATTCCTTGTGGCACTTGCGGATTAAGGTTAAAAAGACTAATCTTGTGTTAAGTATTGCAAAATTTTGATTTCATTGTCAATGCAAAGGAGAAACCATGCAATCAAAAAAAGACAAGATGCGCAATTTGGCGGCGGCGATTATTGGCAATGCGTTGGAGTGGTATGACTTTTTGGTGTTTGCTTTCATGACACCGATTATTTCCAAGCTGTTTTTTCCTGTGGACGACAGCGCCAGCCATTCCGACTTGAATGGCGTGTTGCTGATGACGGCGATTTTCGGCGTGGGCTTTTTCATGCGACCTGTTGGCGGCGTGATTTTGGGGATTTATGCCGACCGCAAAGGACGCAAAGCCGCGATGGTATTGGTAACCAGCCTGATGGCGGTGTCCTTGTTGCTGATTAGTTTTGCACCGACTTATGCCGCTGTTGGCGTGTTAGCGCCCTTGCTGATTTTGTTGGCACGCTTGATGCAAGGCTTTTCGGCTGGCGGCGAATTTGGCACGGCAACCGCCTTGTTGATTGAAATGGCACCGAGAGGCAAACGTAGCTTTTATGGTTCGTGGCAAATGACGGGGCAAATGATGGGCTTGGTGCTGGGCGCATCGGCAGGCACGCTGATGACCATGTTGTTTAGTGCCGAACAAATTGCCGCATGGGCTTGGCGCATCCCCTTTATTTTCGGTTTGGTGATTATTCCTGTGGCGATGTACATTCGCCAAAAATTAGACGAAACCAGCGTGTTTGAACGCAGCCAAAGCCAACACAATCAGGGCGAAACCCTGACTTATGGCACAGCCTTGCGTCAAGCGTGGCGCGAAATCATCGTCGGCATCGGCTTGGTTGTTGCAGCAACGGTAACGGTCTACATCACCTTCACTTATTTGGTAACGTATGCTACCAAAGTATTGGCACTGGCAACGCAAGACGCATTTCAAGCTCAGCTCATCGGCGCGGTTTGGGTGTGCTTGTTAACGCCCTTATTTGGCATGCTTGCCGACAAAATCGGGCGACGCGTGGTGTTGCAAAGCTCTTTAGGTGCATTTTTATTGCTGATTTACCCGCTTTACGCTTGGCTTGCCGCAGACCCATCGTTTGAACGCCTATTGCTGACCCAACTCATCGCAGGCGTGTGTGCCGCCGCCTTTTTCGCCGTGTTAAGCACCGTGATGGCAAACCTATTTCGCCCACAAGTACGCGGTGTGGGTTTGGCAGTTGCCTACAATTTTGCCGTGTTGCTGATAGGCGGCTTTGCTCAATTCATCGTTACTTGGCTGATTCAGCAAACCCAATCGCCACTTGCCCCTGCGTATTACGTGATGTTTGGCTTGAGCCTAGGTTTTATCGCCGCTTGTGCCTTGGGCAAACGAGCCGATGTGGATAACGATGATTAGCGTTCATTGAAAGAGACAAAAGATGCCGTCTGCAGTGTTGACGAATGTCTTGTGGGTATTCGCTTTAAGTGCAGACGGCAACTTTTAGGTAGCCAGTTCAGTAAAGAAGGTTTCTTATTAAGAAATGATGTTGTTCTTGAAAACGGATTTATTATTATTTTGATTGATTTATAATCCCCACACCAACCCCAATCAAAAAGGACTCCCAATGAAAAAACTCCTCACCTTTGCCACCCTTGCCATCAGCTCCACCGCTTTTGCTGTGGGTGTGGAAACCAAAACCCTTGACCAACTTTATGCCGATGCGGTGAAAGAGGGCGGTCATCTTGTCGTTTACGCAGGCGGCGACACGCCTGAGCAGCAAAACGGCATTAAAGCCGCTTTTGAAAAACGTTTCCCGAAAATGAAGCTCGACACCATTGTGGATTACAGCAAAATCCACGATGCCCGCATTGATTATCAGCTGGAAACGGGGCAATTGAAAGCTGATGTGGTGCAGCTGCAAACCTTGCAAGACTACCCACGCTGGAAAGCGCAAGGCGTGCTGTTGAACTACAAACCGCTCGGTTGGGACAAGGTTTATGCCGATTTTAAAGATGCCGACGGGGCGTGGACGGGCGTGTTTGTCGACGCATTCAGCAATCTCTCCAACGCCGAAGCCTTGGGCGACATTCCCGCACCGAAAGAGGCAAATGACTATTTAAATCCGCAACTTAAAGGCAAAATCATCTCGACTTATCCCAACGACGACGATGCGGTGTTGTACTGGTACAAACAAACCATCGACCAATACGGCTGGCAGTGGATGGGCAAGTTTATGCAGCAACAGCCGCACTTTGTACGTGGCACACAAGATCCTGCCGACGAAGTGGAATCGGGCAAATATCCCGTGACTTTCTCAACCGACGGCGGTTTAACGCCTGATGCGTCAACCAAAGCCCGCTTCCACTTGCCGACAGAAGGCGGATTTGTCGCTTGGGCGCAACGTGCCGCGATTTTAAAAGATGCCAAAAATAAAGCCGCCGCCAAGCTGTATTTGAGCTGGCTGCTTGACAAAGAGACTCAACAAAACGTGTGGTATATGTGGTCTGTACGCACCGACGTGCCTGCGCCGCAAGGCTACAAACCGATTTGGGAATATAAAAACGCCAATTTAAAAGGCTTTGAAAACTTTATGGCAGACCGTGCCGAAGTCGAGCGTTTTAAAGGCAAAATCGCCCTGTTTGTCGGCGATGTCAAAGGCGAATCATCGGCAGGCGAACTGGGTTTAACCCCCGTTAAAGCCCTTCGCTAAAGGCTTTTCAACCAAAAAGGCTTTTCAACCAAACCAAATGCCGTCTGTGAAGTGCAGACGGCATTGTTTTACAAGCGGTGTGAATTGACAAAAAATCGACATTTTTTCACCGCCTTGTTTATATGATTGTTTCTTAAAAAGAAACAAACCTGTACCAAAAACGCTATTTATCTCGACATTTATTTCGCTACAATAGCCGCCAACAACAGGCAATCCCGCCCGTTTTTAACTCTTTTAAGGAAAATCCTATGAAAAAATTACTTGCCCTTTCCGCCGCTGTATTGGCTTTATCAAGCACCGCTTTCGCTCAAACCACGCCTGAGCAAAACAAGAAAAACGCCCTTGAATTTTACGAAATGGCGTTCAACCAGCATAAAGTGAAAGAAGCGACCGCCAAATACATCGGCAAAGAATACTTGCAACACAACCCAACCGTGGCAGACGGTGGGCAAGCCTTTATTGATGCGTTTGAGCCGTTTTTAAAAGCTCACCCGAAATCAAAAGCGACGGTAAAACGTGTGGTGGCGGAAGGCGATTTGGTGGTGTTGCACGTGCATAGCCAAATGGACGAAAACGACCGTGGCGAAGCGGTGGTGGACATTTTCCGTTTTGATAAAGACGGCAAAATCGTGGAGCATTGGGACGTGATTCAAGCTGTGCCAGAGAAGACAGAAAGCGGCAGAGGTATGTTCTAATGGCGAACATTCGTTACTTTTTTGACCCCTTGTGTGGCTGGTGTTATGCGGTCAGCCCCGCCATTGCCAAACTGGCTGAAACGCACGAGGTGGAGCTGTTGCCGACGGGGCTATTTAGCCATAGCGAACGCAAAATGACCGCTGATTTTGCCGATTATGCGTGGAGCAACGACCAACGCATCGCCCAACTGACAGGGCAAGTGTTTAGCGAAAGTTATCGCCAAAATGTGCTGGGCGGACAGGGCGATTTTGACAGCTTTCCGCTGGTGGTTGCCCTGACAGCGGTGCGAAACGTTGCCCCTGAACAGGAATTGGCGATTTTTCACCGCTTGCAGACGGCACGTTATGTGGACGGTTTGGACACTGCTCAAATGAGCGTGATTGCCGACCTGTTGCGTGAAATCTTGCCACAAGCGGTGGCGTTGTTGCACGATGCTGCGATTGTTGAACAAGCCAACAACCGCATTCGGCACAACGCCAAAATCTTCGCCGAACTGGGTTTGCAAGGCGTGCCGAAAGTGTTGGTGCAGGAGAATGACGGCTGGCGGGTGGTGCCGATGGAGCAGTTGTTTGGATAAAGCCAAGCCATTTCTGATGACGGAAATGGCTTGTTTTTTTATGCGATTGCGGTTTGAAAAGCTGCCGCCTGCAGTGTTGGGTAACCGCAGACGGCATGATTTTTATTGATTAGGCTCGGTATATTTCAGCTTATATTTATGATTACGATTAGCTGGGTCGTAAACATAAATTTCAGTGATGTTCTTATTCATAATGCGTGGCTTTTTGAGCTTTTCATTGTAATATTCGCCAGTGAAGCGAACTTTAATGGGATAGTAGGCTAAATCGGGATTAGATTCATCAACAGACCATGTACTTTTGAATGAGTAAAATAATGGGTAATCTTCTTCATAACCTGGCTGCCCTTCATGCTCCGTAACTTCCAGGGACTGAATTTTGTTTTCACTGAGAATGATAACGGATAGAAAACCACTATAGAAGCCTTGCGACATATAGGCATCTTCATAGAAAAAACCGACTTTATCATTTCCTAATTTAACAATATTTCTTATACCGTTTTCTAGTACAGAGCCTGCATTCTCATCATATTCTTTGAATATGGAAGATTCACCGTATCCCTTAAATAAAGAAGAGTTGCCGTAGCTGCCATTTTTAAATTGCGCTTTAGCTAAGAGTTTATAGCCTGTATTAGGATGTTCTTTAAAAGAGATTAAGTGGGTAGTTGAGTTACAAGCGTGGCATGTATCTGGGAATCCATAGCCAGAGCCGTCAGTATCAGATATGACTTTTTGTTCTAAGGCTATTAAATAGCGTTTTTCCCCTAAATGGTTTTGATAGGGATAAACACCGTGATAAATTAAAGCATATTCTTCTTTTTTCTCTCTTATTCCCACATAGCTTAAACCATTAAGTTGATATTCCTCTTTCTCTTCTTCACTAAAATATAGGGGAAACATATCTTTATCACTGTAAAATTCTCTAAAAATGGCTTTGGGCGTTAATTCTGGAACGGTACTGGCAAAGCTGAAGTGAGTGAATAAACTGAAAAATAGAAATATGATGTATTTCATAATTATTTTCTCCAAAGTTAAATGATTAGGTTATGGTGTTTTATGTGCTTGCCGTCTGCAGTGTTGGATAACTGCAGACGGCATCTTTTATAGTTTACTGAATCGTTCCGTTTTCTGCTGTTTCATCGCTGGCGATGGCGTAGCTTTCGTTTGCCCATGAACCGAAGTCCATCAGTTTGCAACGTTCGCTGCAAAAGGGGCGGTTGGGGTTGTCGCTGCGCCAAACGACTTCGGTTTGGCAGTTGGGGCATTTTACGGTGGTCATAGGGTTTCTTTGTTCATCAGTTAATGAGTTTTGGGAAAAGCGTGTTGCTGGGAAAAAATGTGCCGAAAAAATCGGCACGTTTTTTATTCAATCACGCTGTCAAAGCTGCACATAATCATTTTGAACGGTATGTCTTGCTTGGTTTGTGGGCCGCGCGAGCGTTCTTGGGAAATGTCCAAAAAGCGAATGTGGGTGAAGTACTTGTTCGCCGACACTTCGGGCATCACTTGATGGCTGGTTTCCACTTCAATGCTTAACATGTGAATGTTTTGGGCAAGGCTGGGGTGTTGGTAGTTGCCTGCTTGGGCGGTGCAGGCGACTTGGCGGGTGTTGCTGCGCAAAATGCCGAGCAAAACGGAAATCGCGTCGTAGGTCGGCATCAGCGTGCCTATCCATTTTTGTAGGTCGGCAAGGCGCGATTCGTAGCTGCTTTGTTGCCAAAAATAATACGATGGCAGGTCAAATGGGCTGGTGCCACCAGGGGTGGGCATTCTTTGTTTGATTGCCATCAGCCATTCGTTTTCGCGCAAGTGTTGCCCGAATTTTTGTTGTATGCCTTGCAAACCTGCGGCAACTTGCTTCAATTTGTCTTGCAATTCTTCGGCGGATTGTTTGTCGTGGGTGCGTTGCAGCAGTTGGCGTTGGCGTTCCACTTCTTGCAAAATGTCGAGTTTCAATTCGGCACGCGCGGCGCATTCCATGATTTCAAACAGGGTAAACAAGGCAAGATGATGCGACCAAACCGATTGATTTTGGACGATTTCTTCTTGAAAACGGTTGAATAAGTATTCGATGCGCAGGAAGTTGCGCACGCGTTCGGATAAGGGGTGTTCAAATCGAATCATGGCGGTTTCGCTTGTGAAAATGGGCATGATAAAAGCGCATTAAACGCTGGATTTTGTTGGCTAATTCGGCGAGCGTGCCTTGGTTGCGAATGATGTCATCGGCAATGGCGTAGCGTTCGGCGCGGCTGGCTTGGTTGGCTATTATACGTTTAACTTCGGCTGGCGATAAGCCACTGCGTGCCATCACGCGCTGAATTTGCGTTTCTTCGGGGCAATCGATGAGCAAAACGCGTGCCAAATCGGGATAGCTGGCGCGGTTTTCGGTGAGCAGGGGAATGTCAATGATGCCGTAGAGCGCGTGTTGGTTGGCGTGTTTTTCGGCGGCGATTTGCTGGCGAATCAGTGGAAAAATGATGTTTTCTAATTGTTGTTTGGCGCGCGTTTCGTGAAAAACGATGTGGCGCAAGGCGGCACGATTGAGGGTTTCGCCATCGAACACCGCGTCTCCGAATTGTTGGCGAATGGCGGGCAGGGCGATGCCGTCTGCAGCGGTGAGCTGGCGGCTGATGGCATCGGTGTCAATCACGGGAATGTTGGCAGCACGAAATAAATCGGCAACTTGCGATTTGCCACTGCCGATGCCGCCTGTTAAACCTATCCAAAAAGTCATTTTAGTATCCGCTAAATAGCCACGCGGCGAAGTGTGCAATCAGCGTGGGTTCGAGTAAACAATACGCCAAACCGCAGACGGCAAGGGCAGGGCCAAAGGCAATCGCTTGATTTTTTTGTTTACCCAAAACCGCAGCGGCGATGAGTGTACCAACTGCTGCGGCAAACATGATGAGCGGCAGGCTGAACACGCCCAAACACGCGCCCAGTGCGGCGAACAATTTGGCATCGCCGCCGCCCATGCCGTCGATGCCACGCAGTTTTTTGTGAATCGCGTTGAGCGTCCACAAAAACAGATAAGCGCAGACGGCAGCCAACACCGAATCGCTTAATTGTTGCGGTTCAAACAGCGCGTGATACAGCAAACCGAGCCACAAAAGCGGCAAAGTGAGCGAGTCGGGCAGCAGCTGGGTTTGTGCGTCTATCCATGCGGCGGCGAGCAAAAAGCTGGCAAACAGCCAAGCGAAAACCGTGTACACGCTTGCACCAAACAGCCACGCCATCAGCACAAACAGCGCGCCCGTCAGCACTTCCAGCAGCAGATAATGTCGCGCAATCGGCTGCTGGCAGCAGGCGCAACGTCCGCCGAGCCAAACAAAACCCAAAACGGGAATATTGTGCCGTCTGCGGATTGTGCTTTGGCAGTGCGGACAATGCGACGCAGGTTGCCACAAACTCATATTCGGCGTGGCTTCGGCTGGCAAATTCAGCTGTTCACGCGCGAACGCCGTCCATTCGTTTTCCAGCATTTTCGGCAAACGATGAACGACCACATTCAAAAAGCTGCCGACAATCAGCCCTAAAAACAGGGCGAACAGATAAAACGTGAACGAGTTGGCAAAAAAAATGTCTAAAATCATAGAGGTTAGGTTTCACAAACCGCCATTTTCGGCGATGAATGTTTAAGCTAAATTTTGCAGAAATTTCGACTGCAGGCGGCATCAGCCGATGACATTGCCCATTTCAAACAGCGGCAAATACATCGCAATCAAAATCAAGCCAATCACGCCGCCCAAAATCAGCACAATAATCGGGGTCATCAGCGAAGACAGTTGCGCCAAGGCGGTGTCCACATCGTCTTCATAAAATTCCGCCGCCTTATTGAGCATATCGTCCAGCGAACCCGTTTCTTCGCCGATGGAAGTCATTTGCAACAATAAATTCGGGAAAAGATGTGTGCTGCGCATTGCCGATGTGAGCGAAATGCCTTGATTCACTTGAACACGAATCGCGTGGCTGGCGTTTTCGTACACCCGATTGCCAGCCGCGCCCGCCACCGATTCCAAAGCGTCCAACAAAGGCACGCCAGCGGTGAACAAAGTCGCACAAGTCCTTGCCCAACGCGCAATCACGCTTTTTTGCACGATATTGCCCAATACAGGCAAACGCAACAACAGCGCGTCGGTTTGCGTTTGCAACGGAACAGAACGGCGATGCAGATAAATCGCCGCCGCGATGCCGCCTGCAGTCAGCAACAAAAGCCACCAAAAAGCGTCGGCAAACCAAGCGGAAACGCCCATTACGGCTTGGGTAAACCACGGCAATTCCGCGCCCATGTCGGCATAAACTTGGCTGAACGCAGGCAAAACGTAGACCATCATCACGGTCAAAACCGCCGCTGTCATCGCCATCACGGCAATCGGATAAGTCAGCGCGGCTTTGACTTTTTTCTTCATGCTCATGGTTTTTTCTTGATACAAAGCCAGTTTTTCCAGCAAAGTATCCAACACGCCGCCTGCTTCGCCTGCTTGAATCAAATTGCAATATAAGCGATTGAAATATTTGGGGTGTTTGGCAAGCGCGGCGCTGAGCGATGTGCCTTGTTCCACATCGTTGCGTATGCCCGTTAATAATTGACTCATCGCGGGATTATTGTGTCCGCGCGCCACAATATCAAAGGCTTGCAGCAGCGGCAAACCTGCTTTGAGCATTGCCGAAAGCTGACGCGTGAACACCGCAATATCGGTTTGGGTGATGCGGCGGCGACGCGTTTGCTTGATGCGCGTGATTTGCAAAGGACGAATGCCACGCCGTTTCAATTTGCGCCGCGCGTCGTCTTCATTTTGTGCCACGATTTCGCCGCGAACCAGTTGTTCGCTGACCAAATTTCTGCCTTCAAAATGAAATTGTCGCCCTTTTTTCGGCGATAAAATCATGCGTTTATCGGTTTTCATGAATGCTTTCTGATGGAAGTGGCGCGTTTGCCGTCTGCAGTTGGGGGCGGTAACGACGCACGTTTGGCTTCAAAGTTTAAATGTGGGTGTTGGTGCAGGCGAGTGCTTCTTCCAGCGAAGTGATGCCCGCCATCACTTTCAATAAAGCGGCGCGGCGCAAATCGACCATGCCTTCTTGATACGCCATTTTTTGAATGTCGGCTTCGTGTCCGCCGTTCAGAATCACGCGTTGCATTTCGGCGCTCACGGGCATCATTTCAAACACGCCGATGCGACCTTTATAACCTTTGCCGCGACAAAAATCGCAGCCAACTGCGCGATACAGCGTCCAGTTTTGTTGCAAATCCTTATCTTGAAAACCTGCGTTTTTCAGCACGCTTTCGGGCGGACGTGCAGACGGCATCTTGCATTCGGGGCAAAGCTGACGCAGCAAACGTTGCGCCATAATCAGGCTAACCGAGCTGGCGATGTTGAACGGCGCAACGCCCATATTCAGCAGACGCGACAAAGACGCAGGCGCGTTGTTCGTGTGCAAAGTGGAAAACACCATATGCCCCGTTTGCGCCGCCTTAATCGCGATGTCGGCGGTTTCCAAATCGCGCATTTCGCCCACCATAATAATATCGGGGTCTTGCCGCAAAAACGCGCGCAGGGCAACCGCGAAATTCAAACCCTGTTTGTCGTTCACATTCACTTGGTTCACGCCCGACAGCATGATTTCGGCTGGGTCTTCGGCGGTGGCGATGTTCACGTTTTCCGTGTTCAAAATGCTCAAACAAGTGTAAAGCGACACGGTTTTGCCCGAACCCGTTGGGCCTGTTACCAAGACCATGCCGTAAGGGCGGCGAATCGCGTCTAACAGCAAGGTTTTTTGAAAATCTTCCAAACCCAAAACATCGATGTCCAGCGCGGTGGCGTTGGGGTCGAGAATCCGCAACACGATTTTTTCGCCGTGAATGGTGGGCAAAGTGCTGACGCGCACATCAAACGCTTTGCCGTTTTTTTGCAAGGCGATTTGCAAACGTCCGTCTTGCGGCACGCGTTTTTCGGCGATGTCCAAACGCGCCATCACTTTGATGCGCGAAGCCAGCTGATTGCGCACATCTAAAGGCGGCTGCGCCACTTCACGCAACACGCCGTCAATGCGAAAACGAATCCGCGCCTTATTTTCGTAAAACTCCAAATGCACATCAGACGCGCCCACATTCAAGGCATTGAGCAAGGTTTTATGGACAAAACGGGCAATCGGGCCGTCTTCGCTGTCGTCGTCTAAAGACAAAGATTGCGCCGCAAATTCCTGCACTTCCTGCGTCATCTCTTGCAAAATCGCGGTTGAACCTTGGCTGTGCGCTTCGATTAAGGCGAGCAGTTGGTCGTGGCGAACGATGATTAAATCCAAGCTATAGCCAGCGGCGAAAGCGAGTTTTTGGTAATCCTGAATCCGCGTCGGGTCGGACACGGCAAAATAGATTTGCTTGCCGCGTTTGAAAATCGGCAGGCATTGAAATTGTTGGATTTGTTGTTCGGACAAAATGTCGTTTGGCAGATGACTGGCGGCGTAGTGGCTCAAATCCAGCAGTGGATAATGGAAAAAACGCGCCAACAATTCGGCTAATTCACGCGGTGAAATGATGTTGTCGTCAAACAGGCGTGGCAGCAGATTGTGTTGCTGTTGCCAGTGTTGCAGATAGAAACTTGCTTGTTCGTTGTTGATGATGTGGTTTTGTTGCAAAACCCGAATTAAGCCTGCACTCATGATGTTTGGGGATTAGCTGTAAGTGCGAACATTATAAGCAAAATCAGTGATTTTGGGTAAGGGATAAAGCGATGCCGTCTGCGGTTTGATGTGCAGACGGCATGAATGAGCGAGATGCGTTTGATTTTAGCTTTGGGCGTTTTTTTCGTGCCACGGCGCAACTTTAAACAGCAGCAGCATGCCTGGTAAACCCAAAGCGAAACAGAGCCAGAAGAAATCCACATAGCCCAGCCATTCAATCAAATAGCCTGTGGTGGCGTTGATGAAGGTGCGCGGCACGGCGGATAAGCTGGTGAACAAAGCCAGCTGGGTGGCGGTGAAGGCGGGGTTGGTTTCGCGTGCCATGTAGGCGACAAATGCCGCCGTTCCCAGCCCTACGCCGATGGCTTCTGCACCGATGACCACCGCCAAAAACGAGCGTTCTTGCCAACCGATGCTGGCAAAATGTTCAAAGCTGGCAAGCCACGCAAAACCCAAAATCGTTACCCATTGCACCACGCCAAACACCCAAAGCGCTTTGTTGATGCCGAGTTTGAGCATCCAAATGCCGCCGATGATGCCGAAAATCACGGCTGGCCACAAACCTGCGTTTTTGGCGATGATGCCGATGTCGGTTTTGGAAAAACCCATGTCCAAATAAAACGGCGTGGCGAGCGCGGTTGCCATGCTGTCGCCGAGTTTGTAGAAAAAGATGAACGCCAACACCATCATCGCTTGCGCCACGCCCTTGCGTCCGAAAAACTCGCGAAACGGTTCGACCACGGTTTGTTTCAAAGTTTTCGGTGCTGCAGGCGGCAAGTCGGGTTCATATGCCAAAAACAGCGTCATCAGCAAACCTGGCAACATGAATAAAGAAGTGATGACAAACACATTTTGCCATGGCATCAAATCCGCCAAAATCAAACTGAGTGAACCTGGAATCAGCGCGGCGATGCGGTAGGCGTTCACATGAATTGAGTTGCCCAAACCCAGTTCGTTGTCGGGCAAAATTTCACGGCGAAACGCGTCCAGCACAATGTCTTGGCTGGCGGAAAAAAACGCCACCAACAAAGATAAACCCATAATCACCGTCATGTGCTGGTGTGGGTTCAAAAAGGCGTATGCCGCGAGCGTGAGCAAAAGCAAGATTTGCGTCAGCAACATCCAACCGCGTCGCCGCCCCAACACGGGCAAACGCACCGCGTCCATCAGCGGCGACCACACGAATTTCCAGGTAAACGGCAAACCGATGAGCGCGAATAAACCGATGGTTTTTAAGTCGATTTGTTCGCTGCGCAGCCACGCAGGAATCAAGTTAATCAAAAAATACAGCGGCAAACCCGATGTGAAACCTGTGAACACGCAAATCAGCATGCGGCGGCTGAAAATTTGTTGCCAAATGCTTGGGCTTTGGTTCATAAACAATCCTATTTTTTATCAATTCAATGGCTGATGCCGTCTGCGTTTACGGATTTTTTGCGCTTGCAGACGGCAAAATGTTTTTCAAACGCGATTCGCTTGCCACACCAAATCGCAAATGCCGTCGGTCGGCGCGAAACCTGTGGGCGCGGTAAGCAGAATTTGTCGCGCCGCTTCTTGGTCGCTGTTTTTGCAGGCGATTTCTAAATTGTCCAGCAAGATGCTTAATTCTTTCCACGGCAACATGATTTCTTGCGCGGTCATGATGCGTGGGTGCGACGTGCCTGACACCGCCTCGCCGATGAGCAATTCTTCATACAGTTTTTCGCCTGGGCGTAAACCCGTAATCTGAATTTCAATATCGCCCGTTGGGTTGCGTTCGTCTTTCACTTCCAAACCGCTCAACCGTATCATTTGTTTGGCTAAATCCATGATTTTCACCGATTCGCCCATGTCCAACACAAACACATCGCCGCCTTTGCCCATCGCTCCTGCTTGAATAACCAGTTGCGCTGCTTCGGGTATGGTCATGAAATAACGCGTGATGTCTTGGTGCGTCAAAGTTACAGGACCGCCAGCGGCGATTTGTTGTTCAAAAACAGGCACAACCGAGCCAGACGAACCCAACACGTTGCCAAAACGCACCATGCAAAAGCGCGTTTGCGTTTGTTCGGCGGCGAGTGCTTGCAAAGCCAGTTCCGCCATGCGTTTGCTCGCGCCCATGGTGTTGGTGGGGCGCACCGCTTTGTCGGTGGAAATCAACACAAAAGTCGCCACGCCTGCTTGGCAAGCGGCTTGGGCGGCAAACAACGTGCCGTAAACATTATTGCGTATGCCTTCAATCGTGTTGTATTCGACCATCGGAACGTGTTTATACGCTGCTGCGTGGTAAATCGTTTGCACGCCAAAGGTTTGCATGATGCTGAACAAACGCTTTTTGTGTTGCACCGAACCGAGCAAAGGCACAATTTCACAAGCGATGCCGTCTGCAGTGGCGCGTTCACGCAATTCTTTTTCAATTTTGTACAAAGAAAATTCAGACAACTCAAACAAAATCAGTTTTTGCGGTTGGCGCGACAAAATTTGGCGACACAATTCCGAACCGATTGAACCACCTGCACCCGTAACCATCACCACTTTGCCTGCGATGTCGCGGCTCATCAATTCATCATCGGGCGCAACCGCTTCGCGTCCGAGCAAATCGTCTACCGAGATTTTTTTCAGCGCATTCAAAGACAAACGACCGTCCATCATGTCGCGCACGCTGGGAATCGACAACACTTCGCAAGGAAATTGCTCCAACGAACGAATGATGCTGCGGCGCGTTTCTTTGTTAGCACGCGGCAGGGCGAGCAGAATTTTTTTGATGTGATGACGCTGCACCAAATTCGCGATGTCGGCGGCAGGGTAAACGGTTAAATTGCCGATGGTGGCTTTTTGAATCGCAGGATTGTCGTCGATGAAAGCGATGGCACGAAATTCGCGTTCTTGTTGCACCGCTTCCAGCAAACGCCGCCCCGTGCTGCCTGCGCCGTAAATCAACACAGGAATGCTGTCGGCATGATATTCAGGGTGATGCCCCGACAAAATCGCGCGCACCACAAAACGCGAACCTGTAATCAAAATGAATAAGAGCAAAAAATAAACAACCGACACCGCCAACACAAACGCGTTGCCTAAAATGCTGTTTACGGCAACCAGCATCAAAGTGGAAGCGAGCGAACCGATGAGCGCGGTGCTGATGACTTTGCTGCCGATGTAACGGGTAACCGCGCGATACAAACCGAGTTTGACGAACAAACCGATGGTGAGCAGGGCGGAGAGCGCGAACAGCAGCCAGTTGTCGCGATTGAGCCATTCATTCGCGTAATCGGGCTTCAAACTTAAGCTGAACCAGTAAGTGAAAAACAGCAAGCCAGCGTCATGCACCACGAAAAACAGTTTTTTCATGTTGCGCGGCAGGGCGAGTAGGGTGTGTAAAGTCAAGGCGTTTTCCGTGTGAACAGACAAGACAAATGCACGTATTCTACCGCAAGATAGCGGGCTGATGCCGTTTGCAGTGTAAAAAATATAGCCATTTCCATTTAAACGGATACGGCGTTACTTCGCCTTGCCGTACTGCTTGTACTGTCTTCGGCTCGCTGCCTTGTCTCGGTTTAAATGGATTCGGCTATTTGCAGACGGCATCAGCGATGTTCTGCCACTTTTTCTTGTAAAAAATCAATCAAACTGCGCACTTTGGCACTCAAAAACGCGCGGTCTACATAGGCGGCGTATAAGGTTGAGACCAAACCCGTGTATTCGGGCAGCAAATGTTGCAAACGCCCAGCGGCGATGTCGCTTTGCACCAGCCACGCTGGCAAGTAGCCCAAACCTGCGCTCGCCAACACCAACTGCTGCAGCATCACGGTGTTGTCGCTGCTGATTTGGCTGTTCAGTTCAAGTGGATAGGTTTTGCCGTCTGCACTGCGTAACTCAATCTGTTTCAAATCCACATAGCTGGGCAACACGGTTGAATGCTGGCTGATGTGTTCGGGCGACGTGATTTCGCCGTGTCGTTGCAAATATTCGGGCGTGGCGACCAAGTAAAAATGAATTTTGCATAAAGGTTTGACGATTAAAGACGGCGCGGGGTCGTTGGACACGCGCAAAGCCAAATCGTAGCCGTCGGCAATTAAATTGCTTCGTTTGTTGTTTAAGGAAATATGCAGCTGAATATCGGGATATTTTTGGCAGTATTCACTCATCCAGCTGGCAAATACGCTGTTGGCAAACCAAAGCGGCGCGGTGATTTTGAGTTCGCCTTGTGGTTTGTCCGTGCCTTGTGCGGCGCGTTCGGCTGCCGTCTGCAGTGTGTCCAGTGCGTAGCTGCTTTCGCGGTAATACGCTTCGCCTGCTTCGGTTAAATGCAGATTGCGGCTGTTGCGGTGCAGCAGTTTGGCACGAATGCTGTTTTCCAAATGGCTAACGTGTTTGCTCGCCATTGCGGTGGAAATGCCCAGCTGTTCGGCGGCACGCGTGAAACTACCGCTTTCTACCACTTGCCGAAACACTTTTAAACTGAATAGGGTATCCATGGATTGTTTCCTGATGAGAAAAGGTGTGTTAATGAAAGCAGTATATATCAAAACAGATTAAATCTATATACTGCGCGTCATTCAATAGATGGTGCGTTTGGCGCGTTTGGAAAAAACGGCAAATCGCATCATCAAACACGATAAACATTAAAAATATTCACAATTGAAAGGTTATGAAATGAATTTTTTGAATAAGTACCAAGCGATTTTGCTGTCGGTGTTGCGCATCGCGGCGGCTTATATGTTCTTATTGCACGGCACGGCGAAATTGTTTGCTTTGCCACACGTTGAAATGTTTGACGGCTTGCAATTGTTCTCGATTTACGGTTTGGCGGGCGTGTTGGAAGCGTTTGGCGGCGCGTTGTTGCTCATCGGTTTGTTCACGCGTCCAGTGGCGTTTATTTTGTCGGGTCAAATGGCGGTTGCCTATTTTATGGCACACACCGAACCGAATGCCTTGTTGCCTTTGTTAAACGGCGGCGAAGCAGCGGCTTTGTTCAGCTTCATCTTTATCTACATCGCAGCGGCTGGCGGCGGCGCGTTGGCTTTGGACAATGTTTTTGGCAAAAAGTCGGCTTAAGGTTTAAAATGCGGTTTTTACACAGCTTTTCGCTCGTTTGAAAAGCTGTGTTTTTCGGTAAACACATTCAGTACATTCAAAAGGACGAAAAAATGACTTATCAAGCAGTTCAACAAGTGGCAGAACAACGCCGTTCGGTTTACGCTTTGAACAAAGATTTGCCGATTGCGGCGGCGGAAGTGGCGAAAATCGTGGAACACGCGGTGTTGCACACGCCATCTTCGTTTAATTCACAATCAACGCGCGTGGTGGCTTTGTTTGGCGCGGAACACGAAAAATTGTGGCAATTAGCAGAAGACGCTTTGCGTGCGATTGTGCCAGCAGAAAATTTTGAACCAACCGCGCAAAAAATGGCGATGTTTAAAGCAGCGGCGGCAACGGTTTTGTTTTTTGAAGACAAGAGCGTGGTGGAAGGTTTGCAAGCGCAATTCCCAAGCTATGCAGAGAATTTCCCCGTTTGGGCGGAACACGCCAACGCGATGACGCAATACGCGATTTGGACAACTTTGGCGGCGGCAAATGTCGGCGCGAACTTGCAACACTACAATCCTGTGATTGATGCCGATGTGGCGAAAACTTGGAATATTCCTGCAAACTGGACTTTGCGCGCGCAGCTGGTGTTGGGCGGCATTGCCGCGCCTGCTGGCGAAAAAGCGTTTGGCGAGTTGGCTAGCCGTTTCCAAGTTCACGGTTTGTAAGCATTGAAACGCGTTTTGGCGTGAACAAAAAACTAAAGATGCCGTCTGCAACTGATAAAACTTTCTGAAACAGAATAGTCTTCAAGTTGCAGACGGCATCTGTGTTTGAATCGGTTTACTTCACGCGCTGGGAGTTGTGTTTTGTCGCTTCAGGGCATGAAATTACGGTTCAAAGTTATGAAATTACGGATTGAGCAAACGTCGCCGTGTTTACGGTTGTTTTGTGCCGTCTGCTCTTTCATGTTCATCACTCTAATGCGGTTGTCTGTTTCTTAAATGTAACCGATTGATTTAAGAACGATAGTTGGCATTGGTGCTGACATAATCGTGCGACAAATCGCAGGTGTAAACGCGTGCCGATTCTGTGCCGCGTGCCAAGTCAATGCGCACGGTGATTTCGGCTTGATTCATCACATTCTGCCCTTGCTCTTCGGTGTAGCTCGCGGCGCGTCCGCCGTTTTCGGCAACTAAAACATCGCCCAGCCACATTTTCAGCGTGTCGGTGTCCAAATCTGCCACGCCAGCGTAGCCGATTGCCGCCAGCAAACGCCCTAAATTCGGGTCGGACGCGAAAAAGGCGGTTTTCACCAGCGGTGAATGGGCGATGGCGTAGGCAATTTGGCGTGCTTCTTCGCGACTTTTCGCTTGGTTCACTTCAATCGTGATGAACTTGGTCGCGCCTTCGCCGTCGCGCACAATCGCTTGTGCCAACTCCAAAGCCAAATCGCCGAGCAGGTTTTGCAATTCGGCAAAACGTGGGTCGCTGGCGTTTTCAATTTTTGGCATGCCGTTTTTGCCTGTGGCAATGACGATGAAGCTGTCGTTGGTGCTGGTGTCGCCGTCTACCGTGATGCTATTAAACGAAGCATCGGCGATGGTTTGGGTTAAGGTTTGCAACAATTCGTTGCTGATGTTCGCGTCGCACACGATGTAGCCGAGCATGGTCGCCATATTCGGGCAAATCATGCCCGCACCTTTGGCGATGCCTGTGGCTTTAACAATATGATTTTCTATGTTTTTTTGCACACTTGCCGACTTGGGAACGGTGTCGGTGGTCATGATGGCACGTGCTGCGTCATGCCAGTCGGCGGCACGCAAAGTTGGCAAGGCAGCGATGATTTTGTCATGCGGCAAAGGTTCTAAAATCACGCCCGTTGAAAACGGCAACACTTGTTCAACGCGGCATTGTTGGCGTTCGGCAACCGCCTGACAAATCGCCAAAGCGCGTGCGCGTCCTTGACTGCCCGTGCCTGCGTTGGCATTGCCTGTGTTGATGATGAGGGCGCGAATGCCGCCTGCACTTTGCAAATGCTGTTTGCTGATGTGAACGGGTGCGGCGCAAAAGCGGTTTTGGGTGAACACTGCACCGACGTTGCACCCTTCGTCTAAGGCAATCAGCGTGGTGTCGTCGTGATTGGCTTTTTTCACGCCTGCTTGGGCGATAAATACGCTAGCCCCGTCTATCGTTAACAATTCGTCTTTAGTTTTTTCGCGTAGGTTCACTGCCATTTGGGTTCTCCTGATGAGCTGGATTGTGTTGATTTTCGGCGATGCCGCGCTTGCCCTGCGCGAAGTCGCATGGGTCTGCGTTGTCGTTGCTTGGCGCAGTTGCAGGCGGCATATCGTTCTCTTTGTTCGCTGTTGTCGTTGTTTCGGTTTGGCTTGCCGATTTTTCCGCGTTTTCTTGTTGCGTTTCTTCAATCATGCGATGGCGAAAACGCGCGCTGGCGGCGTGGTAAAACGGTTTGGGCGAAAATTGACGCGAAATTTGCGAAGCGACAATCGCGCCGATGAGCAGCCAGAACAGCAAACTTTGGCTGCCCGTCATTTCCATTACTACCACACTAGATGTGAGCGGCGATTGCGTTGCCGCCGCCAAAAACGCGGTCATGCAAATCAACACCAACACATTCGCGCCCACGGTTAAACCTGCCGCGTCGGCAAAATGTTGCCCCAACATCGCGCCTATGGTTAAGCTCGGCGTGAAAATGCCACCGGGGATGCCTGCCCAGTATGACAAAACCGTGGCAAACCATTTGGCAACGGCGATGCCAAACGGCGCATCGTACACGCCGCGCAAAGCTTCCGATGCTTGATGATAGCCTGTGCCGTAGGTTTGACCGCCTGTGAATGTGCCGATGGCGGCGAGTGCCAAACCGATGATGCCAGCCAGTAAAATCGGGTGTCGGCGCACCCAGCCACGCAACACTGCAGGCGTTACGCCAGCCGCACCTTGAAACAATAATCGTGCAAACAAGCCGCCAGCCACGCCACAAATCACCGCGCCGCCCAACACCCAAGGCAACATATGCTTCATTTCAACGCCGTAAAAGCTACGAAAATGCGGGTTGTTGCCCATAATCGCCACTTGCACAAAACCTGCCGCCAAAATGCCGATGAAAATTTGGCGTTCCCAACGCAATAAAATGCCGCGACCGAGTTCTTCAATCGCGAACACCACGCCAGCCAAAGGCGCGTTAAACGCCGCTGCCAAACCGCCAGCCGCGCCTGCTGCGAGCAAATCGTTTTCTTGTAAACCCGTAAACGCCAAACCGCGTTTTTTACACCAACGCCCCCACGCCGACATCACTGCCGCACCCACTTGCACCGACGGGCCTTCGCGTCCGATTGACGCGCCAGCGAGCATGCCTAAAAAAGTGAGCGGAATTTTCAGCAAGGTTTCGCCCAAAGCGACCAAACGCGTTTTCTTTTTGCCGTGTGGCAAAGCCAGCGAAGCCAACACTTGCGGAATGCCGCTGCCAGCGGTGTAGGGCGCGAAGCGGCGCGTGAACCACACAATCAGCATCAAACCAAACGGTAAAGCCGTCCACGCAAACCAAGGATAGGCGTGAGCAAGTTCGGCGTTTTTTTCCAAAGCCCAATCCGCCGCCACAGCAAATGCCAGCGACACTAAAGCGACTAAAGCCGAGCCGATGAGCAGGTAAACCAATGCCATGGTTTTGCGCGATAAACGGCGCGTTTGGAAGAATTTATGCGCCAGTGAACGGCTCAATGTGGAAAAACGTGATGGCATGATTGAATGATGTTTAACAAAAGATAACTTATTATGAACTGTTTTTTTGACGAATGAAAGGTAAAATACGCGGTTTTCATGCCGTCTGCGGCGTGCTTGTGGGTGCAGACGGCATGAAAACGTCAAACAGCCTGAAAACTGTTATATCAAAATATCAAAATGTAATTTAAATATTTCAATAATAAAACTATAATAAGGTTTCCAATAATGAAACGACACAACCAAACCGAAATGACTCCATACGAAAGAACCGTACAACATGCCACGCACACCGCGAGCATGTTAAAACTCATCGCCCATCCGCATCGCTTGATGATTTTGTGTTTGCTTGCTGAAAGCGAACACAATGTAACCGAGTTGGTGAAAGCCGTGGGCATCAATCAAACCGCCGTGTCTAACCACTTGGCGAAAATGCGCGCAGACGGCATCGTCGATTACACGCGCTATCATCGTGTGTTGCAATATCGCCTGATTTCGCCAGAAGTGCGCGCCGTGTTGGACACGATTAACGGACAATGTTTGCACCGCGAAGATGCAGACGGCACAAGCGAGCAAGCATCATGAAAATCGCCACTTGGAATGTCAATTCGCTGAACGTGCGCCTGCCACACGTTCAAGACTGGCTCAATACGCATCAACCCGATGTGCTGGTGTTGCAAGAATTGAAGCTAGACCAAGACAAATTTCCAGCCGCTGCGATTCAGTTGCTCGGTTATCAAGTCGCTTGGAGCGGACAAAAAACCTATAACGGCGTGGCAATCATTGCCAAAAACGAATTGCAAGATGTGCAAATCGGTTTGCCAACCTTGCCAGACGACCCGCAAAGACGCGTCATCGCGGCAACCGTAAACGGCGTGCGCATCATCAATGTTTATTGCGTGAACGGCGAGGCTTTGGATAGCCCGAAATTTGTCTATAAAAAAGAATGGTTTGAAGCCTTAACCGCTTTTGTTAAAGACGAATTAACGCGTCATGACAAACTGGTTTTGCTTGGCGATTTCAACATCGCCCCAAGCGATTTGGATTGCTATGACCCTGAAAAATGGCATGAAAAAATCCATTGCAGCAGCATTGAACGACAATGGTTTCAAAACTTGCTGGACTTGGGTTTGAGTGATGGTTTGCGTCATCTGCACCCGAGTGAAGTCATGTACACTTGGTGGGATTATCGCGGCGCGATGTTCCAACGCAAACAAGGTTTGCGCATCGACCATATTCTTATCAGCGACGCGATGAAAAATGCCTTGCGTGAACTGGAAGTGGACACCGAAGCACGCAGTTGGGAACGCCCCAGCGACCACGCGCCCGTGTGGGCAAAATTTGATTTGGCTTGATTGTTGGGTTTTGTTTTAAACGAAAGCCACACAAAATAAATGCCGTCTGCGATTTTGAGAACTCGCCTAAAAAGGGATTTATTCCAGTCGCAGACGGCATTTTTATGGTGTTTACAAACGATATTTTATCGTCAAAATTTTTAGGCAAGATTTTGTTTGCAATAAAAATCTTACTGGACTTTCACTTTATTTCACGCTCGCCAAATTCAAAACCTGTTCAATCGCTTGGCAGCAGTTTTGCATTTGCTCAGGCGTAATCGTTGGGTGCACCAAAAACATCAAGCTGGTTTCGCCGAGTGCTTGGGCGTTGGGCAGGCGTTGGGCTGGGCGAAAGTCGGTGTTATCAAACGCTTTTTCTAAATACACTTCCGAGCAACTGCCTTGAAAAC
>JAUNMN010000061.1 GCA_030531795.1 Neisseria sp. | reverse complement strand
CGGTTTTTTTAATAAAATAACTTGCTTCTTATGTCTCAAAAGAGACACAAAAAGCACGCATGGTATTTCAAAAATACATGGCGTGCTTTTTTGCAAATAACAGAATAATAAATCAGTCCACAATTTCGCTGTTTTGATTTGGCAAAATGCCAAATGAATTCAGTCTAACTATTTAGGAATCCTAATATGACAACTCCTGCGATTTTAGTGTTGGCAGACGGCAGCATTTTTCACGGCATTTCCATTGGCTACGAAGGTGATACTTCGGGCGAAGTGGTGTTCAATACTTCGATGACGGGTTATCAAGAAATTTTGACCGACCCTTCGTATTGCAAACAAATCGTAACCTTAACCTATCCGCACATTGGCAACACAGGCACAAACGGCGAAGACGTGGAAAGTCGTTCGGTTTACGCCGCTGGCTTGATTATTCGCGATTTGCCACTGTTGCACAGCAATTTTCGCAGCAGCGAAAGTTTGCAAGAATATTTGGTACGCAATCAAACCGTTGCCATCGCCGACATCGACACGCGCCGTTTGACTCGCATTTTGCGAGATAAAGGGGCGCAAGCAGGGGCGATTTTGACGGGTGCAAACGCGACCATTGAAGAAGCGAACAAACTGATTGCCGAGTTTGGCTCGATGGTGGGCAAGGATTTGGCGAAAGAAGTGTCTTGCCAAGCATCTTACGAATGGACAGAAGGCGAGTGGAAATTGGGCGAAGGTTTCCAGATGCCGTCTGCACAGCCTTATCATGTTGTTGCCTACGATTTTGGCGTGAAAACCAATATCTTGCGCATGTTGGCACAACGCGGTTGTCGCTTGACCGTTGTCCCTGCACAAACTCCTGCGAAAGACGTGTTGGCACTCAATCCTGATGGCGTGTTTTTGTCTAATGGTCCTGGCGACCCTGAACCTTGCGATTACGCGATTGCTGCGATTCAAGAAATTTTGGTAACAAAAAAACCTGTGTTCGGCATTTGTTTGGGGCATCAACTTTTGGGTTTGGCAACAGGTGCAAAAACTTCAAAAATGCCATTCGGTCATCACGGCGCAAACCACCCAGTGCAAGACTTGGACAGCGGCAAAGTGATGATTACCAGCCAAAACCACGGTTTCCAAGTAGACGAAAATTCATTGCCAGCAAATGTACGCGTTACCCATCGTTCATTGTTTGACAACACCGTGCAAGGCATTGAATTGACCGACCAAGTGGCGTTCAGCTTCCAAGGACACCCAGAAGCGAGCCCTGGTCCGCATGATGTGGCGTACTTGTTTGACCGTTTTGTGAGTGAGATTAAAGCGGCGAAAGTAGTTTAAATTCGTTGTTTATTTGTTTTCAAGGAGACTGCAAAGCTCACAAGGAGTCCGCATGAAAAAAGCATTATTCTGTTTGGCATTTGCCGCCGCTAATGCACAAGCGGCTGAACCGTTTACTGGTCTGTACCAGTCAGACAGCGTCGATTCTGCTACTCAATTGATGCTGACTGATGACCAAAAATTCTGTTTTGCTCTATCGGCTGGTAATTTAGACGTACTAACAGGCGGAACATGGCAGCAAACTACGCGCACAAACGACAGCATTACTTTACGACTTACCGAACAAAAACTGCCCTTAAGCGATGTGGTTGCCATTGCTAACACCAAAGTATCAGCAGACACACTCGCCGAAGCTGAACAGGAAACAGGCAGCAAGCGCATAGTGTTTTTAACCGTTCCTGCCATTGAATACGCCATTGGCGATAATCCGCTCATCGGTTTCGGTGAAAACGCCCATGCCAAACCCGAATTAAAATGGCTTTATTCGCCCACGGACGGCAGACCCATGTATGCGCGCATTGCCATACCAGCAGATGCACGTTATCTGTTTGTTGGTTCAACGAAACGCGCAAATCTCTACCGCTTCAATATCGGCAACAGCCTGCACGTCAAACTTAACCCAAACGAACAGGCAGGGCGTGATGCTTTGAATATGGATTTGGTGTTTAACCTGAAAACGCGTAGTCTGGAAGAATACGGCGTTCCCCAAAAAATCTCGTCAGCCGCACAACAAAAGGCTTGGCAGCAATGTAAACCGAAAGTATCGCCGTCCACACAGGTCAAAGGCAATGAACGCACCTTACTCAATGCCGAAAAAGTTGAATCGCTGGAAACTTATTATCGCAGTGGACAGGCTATGGAAACTTGGCTGAAAGACTGAATAACCGTTTAACTTCGCTACACAGGTAGCCTGAAAACAAATTAACTCAAAAAAGAAAGATTAAGAAAATGCCAAAACGTACCGACCTAAAATCCATTTTAATCATAGGTGCTGGCCCGATTGTCATCGGACAAGCGTGTGAGTTTGACTACTCAGGTGCGCAAGCGTGTAAGGCGCTGCGCGAAGAGGGTTATAAAGTCATTTTGGTGAACTCAAATCCAGCCACGATTATGACCGACCCCGATATGGCGGATGTAACCTATATCGAGCCGATTATGTGGCAAACGGTGGAAAAAATCATCGCCAAAGAACGCCCCGATGCGATTTTGCCTACCATGGGTGGGCAGACGGCATTGAATTGTGCTTTGGATTTGGCACGCAATGGCGTGTTGGCAAAATACAATGTTGAGCTGATTGGTGCGACTGAAGATGCGATTGATAAGGCGGAAGACCGCGGTCGCTTCAAAGAAGCGATGGAAAAAATCGGTTTGCATTGCCCGAAATCCTTTGTTTGCCACACCATGAACGAAGCCTTGGCAGCACAAGAACAAGTGGGTTTTCCAACGCTGATTCGCCCATCGTTCACCATGGGCGGTTCGGGCGGCGGCATTGCCTACAATAAAGACGAGTTTTTGGCGATTTGCGAACGCGGTTTTGATGCGTCTCCAACCCACGAATTGTTGATTGAGCAATCGGTTTTGGGTTGGAAAGA
>JAUNMN010000026.1:12521-22713 GCA_030531795.1 Neisseria sp. | reverse complement strand
GTGCATATCTGAAGCCTGTTGTTATTGTTTGTGAAGGGTTGGTATGCCGTCTGCATTTGGCAAGCAGCTGCAGACGGCATGGTTTTTTAATTTTTATTATTGAATCATGGTTAGGCTGCTGGCAGATTTGCGAACAGAAGCACCAAATGCACCCACAACACCTTGGTTTTCGCCACTTATGCCTTGGAATACGCCTGCAACGCTGGCAGCACCGTTACCATAAAAACCACCTTTGGTTTGAATGCCATTTTGTGTGCCTTCAAATGTGTTGCCATTGATTGTGCCACCGAAAATCATGCGTTCACGTGGGCGGTTGCCATCTTTGTCTTCAGCATTTGGACCGATGCCAATGGCGATTTGTTTTTTATCAGCCGTTAAATCCACTTCGACAAGCAAGTCGCTGGTGCGATAAGTTTGGTTGTTGCGAACGTAAGCTGCGCGACCTGTGTATGAGAATTTGGCGGTGTAAGCCGTGCTGCCACCAGGCATATATGAAGAAGGTAAACCTTGAGCAAAGGCGTAGCTGGTATTGCCAATATTGACTAAACCCCAGCGGAAGTCTTGCCAGTCGGTTTCTCGTGAATCAAGGGCAGAGCTACCGATATGACCCGAAACTTCTTCAGTTGGCGCGGTTTCAAAATATTTACTGGTAACGCTACGGCTCATTACGCCTGCGTCAGAGAATTTCTCGAGCAAATATAATTTATGACCGTCTAACATGATTTCTTTATAGGGCGCATAAGTGTCAGCAGTGTCGGTTGGCGTGGCTTGTTTCATGCTCACGGCACCTGTGCTGTGGTTGATGCTGAGAATACCGCCACCCAGTTGACGAGGTGCCATTGCAGGCGTGCTAACACCTTTGAATGTGATGGTTCCCGTGTGGGCAAATAAGGTATTCCAACTTGAATTTTTTGCAGCTTCTTCAGCAGCTTTTCGTGCTGCTTCCGCTTCTGCCTCTGCTTTAGCTTTGGCAGCGGCTTCTTCTGCTGCCTTTTTCGCAGCAGCTTCTGCAGCAGCGGCAGCTTCCTCTGCTGCTTTTTTAGCCGCTGCTTCTTCAGCGGCTTTTTGTGCTGCCGCTTCTTCGGCAGCTTTGCGAGCAGCTTCTGCTTCTTCTGCTGCTTTTTTAGCAGCAGCGGCTTCTGCTTCCGTTTTGGCTTTTGCAGCAGCTTCTTCAGCTGCTTTTCTTGCAGCTTCAGCTTCTTGAGCAGCTTTTTCAGCGGCTGCTTGTTCTTCTGCTTCTTTTTGTGCCGCAGCTTCTTCAGCCGCTTTCTTGGCGGCGGCTTCTTGTGCTGCTTTTTCAGCGGCTACGCGTTCTGCTTCAGCTTTTTTAGCCGCTTCTTCAGCGGCTTTTTGTGCTGCTGCGTCTGCTTCGGCTTTAGCTTTTGCAGCGGCTTCTTCGGCAGCTTTTTTTTCAGCGGCAATGCGTTCAGCTTCTGCTTTTGCTGCCGCTTCTTCTGCGGCTTTTTTAGCAGCAGCGGCTGCTTCAGCTTCTGCTTTAGCTTTTGCTTCTTCGGCTGCTTTTTGTGCTGCGATGGCGGCTTGGTCTTTTGCGGCTGCGGCAGCTTTTGCGGCTGCATCTTGGTTTGAGCCGCTTGGAATGTTGACATTGCTGTTGGCTGCGCCAGTGTTGCTGTTTGCGCTGGTGTTGGTGCTGCTTACGCTGGGTGCGCTAGAGCCGCCACCACCGCCGCACGCGGTTAGGGCAACGGTGCAGGCAAGTGCTAATGCGCTTAATGGAAAGTGTTTCATAAGATGCTCCTTAAATGTGCCAGTCAGTTCTGACTTTTGCTTGGTTTAAAAAATGTTGCAAAGTTAAGTTGTGTTTTAAAAAGCAGTGTCAATGGCGAGATAAACGCTGTTTTGTTGGCGTTCTGCCCATTTGTGGCTGCTTTTGATGCTTTGTCTTTCCCAAACGAGTTTGGGCGTTAAGCCAAAGGCTTGGATTTTTGGGTGTGCGAAACTGGCGGATAGGGCGGTTTCGCGGTTGTGGCGGCGTTGGCTTTGGAAATCGTGGTTTAACACTGCGCCACGATAACGGCGGTCGGTGTACGACGCGCTGATTTGGCTTTGCAAGCCGCCTAATGCTTGCCATTGTGCGAACCACGCGGCGTGTACGCTGTTGCGATGAAATGCGTTGTGGTTGCTGTGGGCGTTAATTGTTTTTTGTTTGGGGCGGAACAAACCCACGCTCCAGCCTGCTGAAATCATGTGATTGCGGTTGAGCGCGTGGCGCAAGTTCGCGCTGGCGCTGTATTGTTGTCCCGAGTAATACGCATCTTTTTCTTGCGGGCGATAACGTTGTTGATACCACTCCGCCGAAAAATGGCTTTGCCAACTTGGGCTTAAAGTTTGCGTCCATGCCGTCTGCACGCCCCATGCGCTGGCGAGCAAATCGCTGTTGAACGTGTGTGAACGCGGTTCTTTGTTTTCCCAAGCATCGCTGCCTGCCAGCTGCCATTGATAAAATGGCAACACGTTTACTTGTGTTTTTGCCGACTGATATTGCCAACCCAAAAATGCGCGTCCAAATGCTTGGTCGTATTCGCTTTTTTTGCTCCAGTAATACGTTGTGCCAGCAAAATGGCTGCGAAACAGCAGGTTGTGATTGCCAGTCAAGTTGGTGTTTTTTTCTGCCCACAAACTATAGTTCACGCCCGTTGCCACTTCTTTTTTTGGCGACACGCAAGCAATCGGCGTGCAATACGGCTCGGGAACTTGATTCACATTCGCATCGCGACTGACATTGACGCTGCCGCCAAATTGCCAGCTTTGCTGCTTGGCAATCGCCTGACGATAAGGCTGAATATTGTCGCGAACCGCTTGTGGCACATCGTTTTGTGCTGCTACTTGGGCAAAAATGCCGTCTGCGGTTTTCCACTGTTTGTCTTCAAATAAGGTTTGCGCCGTGTCCAAAGCAATGCGTTCATCTTGTGGTTTGCTTTGGTGTAAATTTTTAAACTCGCGCACCGCAGTTGCATAATCGCCACGCAAACGCGCTACAGTTGCACGCGCATGACGCAATAAATTTTCATCGGCATCGTTCACTTTTTGATAAGTGTTCGCCAACGATTCAATCAAATCCGCATCTTGGCTGTTTAATGCCTGTTGCAACCAGTTTTTCAGCAATTCAGGCTGTCTTAACAAATCTTCATCATTCAAAACCGTTTGTTGTGCCGCCTGCGTTTGGGGCATTTCATTGTTTTGTTCTACCAAAACACGGTTTTCTTTTTCGCTAATCAACTGTTTTTGCAAACTGATTTCGCGCTCGGTTTGAATATTGCTGTCGTTTAATTCAGCTGTTTGCGCATGAGCAAGCGCAGGCAAAAACAGCAATAAAAACAGTTTTTTCGGTTGGTGTTCAAAATCTGTTCGGATTTTTTTGTTAATTTGTGTTAAGAAAAAAAACATATGTAATCTCTTGTAAGGAATGGTTAGTTTAGAGTATATTTAAGTTTGAGTAAATAGTAATAATTGCTATTTGAAAGTAAATTTTAGATATAAAAATCTAAACGATTAAGTTTTTAAAAATATTTCATTAACTTATTTGGAATGCAACTGATTTATATGTAAATAAATTAGATTTTTGTGAAATTACTAAATAAGAAAATGAAGTGAAGATAAACTCAAAAACGGAGCAAACAGCGATGAGCATCAAACCGATTGTGCCAGTGGTGGCATCAGTTTTATTCCCGATGATTTTGGCGGCGTGTGCGGGTGGCGGTCATGTGGCGATTCCAGATACGGTGTTGCCGATTCCGACGTTGAACCCTGTTACTTTGCCTGTGCAGGCAACTGATAGAGCGGTTGCAGACGGCAAAATGCAGCAATTCAATGCGGGCACTTCTGAAACTAAAGGCAAAGTGGTGGCTTATGCGTTTGTGGATGCGATTCAGGCTTTGTCTAAAAATCCAGAAGACAGTTACAGAATGTTTTATCAAGCGCCAAACGGCAAAACTTATCCGTTTAGCACGTACACCAACCCGATTTTCCCCGACATTTTCTTCCCAAGTAAAAGCTTGCGCACCACGCAAGATACGCAAAAAACCGATGATGGCGGTCAATTGTTTGCGTGTTGTACCGCGCGTGATGGCTCGCATTCAGGCGGCGGCGATTCGGGTTATCCCGCTTCGCAAGTGCAACATTTGCGTTACGGTGTTTGGATAGATAAAAGTGGCAAAACCGATTTATTTGTGGGTGGCGTGTTGAGCGACCCGAAATATTTGCAAGGCGCAACGGCGGACAACAATTACACGCCTAAAGGCAAGGCAACGTTTGAGTTGTGGGCATTGCGTGTGAACGGTGGCAAAGTGGTATCTTCATCGTATTTGCCTTCTTCTATTTTCCCGAAAGTGGAAGGCGTGAAATCGTTGATGACCGTGAATTTCAACACAGGTTATTTGGGTGGCACGATTAAAGGCAATAGCAATTTCGGTGCGGACATTGATTTCTCGGGCGTGGTTTCGGGCAGCACATTCACAGGTCGCGCGACTTCTGGTAATGCGACAGGACGTTTGGACGGTGCATTCTATGGCGATGCGAATACGGGCGCACGTAATCAGGAAGTGGGCGGTAAATTCAGCTTTACCGACAGCAGTTTAGATGCGGTGTTTGGTGGCAAAGCGGCAAGCGGCGGTGTGAAAGTGGACGACACTTCAACCGATTTGGTGCCTTTGCAATAAGCCGTGCCGTCTGCATGTTTAATCTTGATGAGAGAAATAAAAAATGAAACAACCCAAATTTACTTTAAAACGAAGTGTGTTGTGTTTGATGTTGTGTGGTTTTTCTGCTGGCGTTTGGGCGGAAGAAGCGCAGTTGGACGTGCAACTGAATGAAGTGCAAGTGCGTGGTACGCGTACCGCCAAACAGCTGGGCAAAGAAAAAGTAACCCGTGAAAAATTAGACCAAAACTTGGTGCAAGACATCCGCGATATGGTGCGCTACGACCCAGGCATTTCGGTGGTTGAAGGCGGACGCGCAGGTTCAAACGGTTTTGCGATTCGCGGTGTGGACAAAGACCGCGTGGCGATTACGGTGGACGGTTTGTCGCAAGCGGAAAGCCGTTCATCTGAAGCTTTCCAAGAATTGTTTGGCGCGTATGGTAACTTCAACACCAACCGCAACGCGGCGGAGTTGGAAAACATTTCGGAAGTGGCGATTAGCAAGGGTGCAGACTCTTTGGCGGCGGGTAGCGGCGCATTGGGTGGAGCAGTGATGTATCAAACCAAATCGCCAAGCGATTATGTAGACGAAGACAAACCGTTTCACTTTGGTTTGAAAGGCGGCTACACCAGTAAAACCAGCGAACGTTTGTTCAGCACCAGTTTGGCAGGTTATTGGAAAGGCATTGATGCTTTGTTTGTTTATACAGGCAGACAAGGGCATGAAATGAAAAACCACAGCAAAGAAGCCGATGCCGATATTAGCTACACGTTCAATTCACGCCAGTTTAAAGGCGTGAACCGCGGTATTCCCGACCCGCAGACGGCAAAAAGCAAAAGCACTTTGCTGAAACTGGGTTATCACTTCAATGACAGCAACTATTTGAGCGGCGTGTACGAAGATTATCGTCAAGACAAATACACGCATGAATTGTCTAACTTATTTTCGTTTATCGGTTCACAAAGTCGCTATCGCAATGACGTGAGCTACCGCGACCGTTTGGGTTTTGAATACGAAAACAAATTAGACCATCAATACGCGCCGTGGGACAAAATCAAAATTTCTGCCGATAAGCAAAGCATCAAAATGACCACGATGACGTGGGACGTGCCTGATAACTATGCCACGGCAGGACGCAGCACAGAAGCCGATTTCAAGCGTCGCGATTTGAATCAAGATTTGAAACAAGTGAAATTGAAAGCCGATAAAAATTTTGCTTTTGGCGAAAACGATTGGTTGCAATGGAACTTGTCATACGGCGGCGGTTTGACCAAAGGACGCAATCACAATGCCAACTTGGAATACACGGGTTTGGTTTTCTATCCAGACATTTTGGCTTCTAACCGAACCACAACCGAATTTTTGGTGAGCGCGAAACGCAATGAGAAAAACGTGTTTTTGGATAATGCGTGGCGTTTGGGTAAATATGTGAAATTGGGTTTGGGTGCGCGTTACGACAGCGTGAGCATGAGCACTTTAGAAAGCGACAGCTTAAATGCCAACGTTCGCCGCGAGTTGGAAGCACAAGGTTTGTGGCAACGCAAAGCCAAGTTTAAAGCGCCAAGTTATGCCGTGAGTTTGGATGTTAGCCCACTGAATTGGCTGACTTTACAAGCAAAATACAGCACCGCTTTCCGTGCGCCAACAACTGATGAAATGTGGTTTTATTTTCCAAACCGCGAATTTTTCGTGAAGCCAAATCCTGATTTGCAGGACGAGCGTTCTAAAAACGTGGAAGTGGGCGTGGATTTCCATGGTAAATGGGGTAATTTGAAAGTTTCAGGTTTCAAAACCAACTATCGCAACTTCATTGACTTTGTTTACCACGGCGGCACGGTTCACCCACGCGACAGTAGCTGGATTTCACCAACTTATCGCAATGAAAACTTATCACGCGCACAAGTGAAAGGTTTGGAAGTGCAAGGTATGTGGCGTTTGGATAGCGTTGGTTTACCAAAAGGCACGTTCGGTACTTTGGCAGCGAGCTATCAAAAAGGTCATGCCAGCGGCACTCAAGCAGGTTCAAGCAAACAAGTGCCGATTAACGCTTTGCAACCATTCAATGGCGTGATTGGTTTGGGTTATCAAGAGCCAGAAGGTAAGTGGAGCTTGGTGAACAATGTGAGCTATTTTGCCCGCAAAAAACCTGAAGACACCAGCCGTTCATACGAGCAACGCGAAGAAGTGTTCCCGTATGCACGCCACAGCCGCAATGTTTGGCTTTGGGATTTGATTGGTCATTACCAAATCGGCAAACACGTTACCTTGCGTGCTGGCGTGTTCAATATTTTGAACGAGAAATATTTGCCTTGGGATACTTTGCGCAGCATTCGCGAATTTGGCGCGGTTAATCGCGTGAACAACTGTACCAACAATGCAGGCGTTCAGCAGCACGACGGCTGTCCGCACGCAGGCATTAACCGCTTCACTGCACCAGGTCGCAATTATGCGTTTACAGTAGAAGCGAAGTGGTAAACATTTTATTCATTTAGCAAAAACGATGCCGTCTGCAACTGAAAGGAATCGCAGACGGCATTTTTATGTAAAACCAACAAGATTATTTTGGCAATTCAGGCACTTTCATCGCATTTGCTGGCACTTCGCCAGAAGTGGCTTTTAAGAATGCCACGATGTCGTCAATGTCTTGTTGCGACAGGGTTTTGCCTAATTGCGTTTCGCCCATAATGGCAACCGCTTTACCCAAATCAGCAACGCTACCGTTGTGGAAATAAGGCGCGGTGTCAGCAACATTACGCAAAGGCGAGGTGCGGAAGAAGTATTTGTCTTCTTCTTTTTTGGTTACTTCATGGCGACCTGTATCGCGTTTTTTGTCGTCAATGAAATCCCAGTATGGTTTGATTAAGCCGAATTTTTGGAAAGTGTCGCCACCCAAGTTCATGCCGCTGTGGCAAGCAATACAGCCATTGCCCACAAAAGCGCGTACGCCGCGTTTTTCTTGTGCGTTCAATGCATTAACGTCGCCTTTTAAGAAATCATCCCAACGGCTAGGCGTGAGCAAAGTGCGTTCAAACGCGCCGATGGCGTGAACAATATTGTCAATGCTGGCTTTGCCGCCTTTGTCGGCATAGAATTTGGCAAATTGTTCAGCATAGCCAGGAATGGCTTGGATTTTTTTCTCAACCGCTGGGTGGTCGGGCATCGCCATTTCCACTGGGTTAATCATCGGGCCTTTAGCCTGTTCTTCCACGTTCGCCGCGCGACCGTCCCAGAATTGCATGCCCAACACGCCAGAGTTTAGAGAAGTTGGCGAGTTGCGCGCACCTAACGCACCTTTATGCCCTGGGCTGGTTGGTTTGCCGTCTACGCCTTTAGTCGTTAAACCGTGGCAGGTGTTACAGCTGATGTCGTTTGCCAACGATAAGCGTGGCTCGTAATACAGTTGTTTGCCTAGCTGAACTTGTTCGTCGGTGAAGCCCATTTCTTTTTGATGCGCTTTCACATCTGGCAAAGGTTTGAACAAACCTTGTGCTTGTTTGAGCAAGTCTTGGTCTTCGGTAGAAACGGCGGCTGGCGCGGCTTGTGAAGCGGCTGATGCTGTTGCCGTCTGCGGGTTTGATGCGGCTTTTTCTGCTGGAAAATAATCGTTACAAGCAGAGAGTGCGGCAAAAACCGAAAGCCATGCTGCAGTGCGCAAAGTGTTTAAACGTTTCATGAAAATACTCCTTATGGTAGTGAATAAATCATGATGTTTGTGTGTTGATGTATTTATGATGACGGTAAGTATAGGCAAAGAATAAGCGTGTTAATTTGCGTTAAATCAAATGAAAATGGGGCATAAATTGTTGCTATAACAGCTATTTAATTTTTTCTATCTGATTATTTTGTTTAAATAAAATTGATTAAAATCAAAGAAAATGCAAAGGGAATAATTTATGGGAAATGCGGTTTGAATAAAGAAAAAATGCTGCACTTATCATGCGATGATGCAGAGCAAGTGCGGCATTTTTATGTTGTGCGTGTTTAAGGAAATGGCAAGTGAGTTTGATTATTCACATGAAATGGCTTCGGTGCATCATTCAAATTCGTATTCATGTTCGCCGAAATCGCTGTCAAAGGATTCGTCTTGCCATGCGTTTTTTAGGGCGTGTTGAATGCTGTCCATTTTGAAACCTCGATAGGCTAAAAAGCGGATTTGTTTTTGTTTTTCTTGTGGCGTTTGGGCGGGCTGCTTGAATTTTTTTTGTAACACCGCCAGCGCGGCGGCGTGTTCTTGTTCGCGTTCGGGCAAATATTGTTGCACCAAATCGCTGTCTATGCCTTTGTTGGCAAGGGCTTGTTTGAGGCGTAAGCTACCGTGTTGTTTGGCTTTGCTGTGGATGTAAACTTCGGTGTAACGCTCGTCTGATTGCCATTGATTTTCGGCAAATTCGCGCAGAATTTGTTCTAATTCGGCTGGGTTTTCGGCGTGTGGCGCGAGTTTGCGTCTGAGTTCGGCTTGGCTGATTTCTTGACGCGAAACGATGGCGAGGGCGCGTGAACGCAGGGATTTGGGTTTCATGTTGGTTCGGGCGTGTGTAAGTGGGCGTGTTTGCCGTCTGCGGTTTGCTGCACGAAATTCGTGCTAAACGCTTTGGGCAAAACACACCGTTTTGGTTTACTCGGAATCGGCTGCTTTTTTGGGTTGCAAGTGTTCGTAAATTTCGGGCAATGCGCCGATGAGTAAATCGGGTTTGGTGGCTTCGTCTTGCGACAATAAAGTCATGTCGCCGTAGCCGAAGGTTACGCCGATGCTGACGCTGCCTGCGGCTTTGGCTGCGAGAATGTCGTTTTCGGAATCGCCCACCATCAATAAGTTGGCAACATCAATGCCCAACACTTCCGCGGCGTGCTGCAAGGGCAAGGCAGACGGTTTTTTCTCGCTTAAGCTGTCGCCGCCCAAAATCAAACTGAAATAATCGGCGATGCCGAGTTGTTTGAGCAACTCCACCGCCAACACTTCATTTTTGTTGGTGATGACAACCAACGGAATGTGCAAGGTTTTGAGTAAAGCCAAACCTGCTTCAGTTTGCGGATAAAGCTGGGTGAAATCGGCTAAATGGTCGCGATAATAAGTGATGAAAAAGCGAAAACCTTGTTCCCACACATCAGGCGCGGCTTTTTGTGCGCGCTCGTTGGTGATGACGCGATGCACCAAATCGGCGATGCCATTGCCCACATAGCTGGCAACGGTTGCAGACGGCAAGGGCGACAAACCCAAATGCTCGCGCATGGCATTCGCGCTGGCTGCCAAATCGGGAACAGAGTCGCACAAAGTGCCGTCCAAATCAAAAGCAACCGCCTGAACGTGTTCAATCGTGAGTTGAGTCATGATGTTTTCCTTGTAGACGTAATGGGGACGAGAATATTGTAGCACGCAGGAAATGTTTTTTTGTTGCTAATTATTGGCTAATTTAGTCTAATTAAACTGTGAAGCATTGAGAGATAACTCAATAACACACATTTAAATATTTTATTCATTTTTTTAAACTTTAAAATTAAGGAAATTATCATGAAAAAATTGACTTCTGCGATT
>JAUNMN010000026.1:0-12421 GCA_030531795.1 Neisseria sp. | reverse complement strand
TTTTTTAAACTTTAAAATTAAGGAAATTATCATGAAAAAATTGACTTCTGCGATTTTGGCTGCTACTACTTTATTCGCTGCTGCACCTGCTTTTGCTGATGGCGACTACCGTTACTACGAACAAAACCGTGCTAAATTCATTACTCATGAAATGGCGGCACAAAAAGCGGTTGCGGCTGTGGGTAATGGACAGGCGGGGGATGTGGAATTTGACCGAGACTTCCGTGGCGATGTGTTTGAAGTAGAAGTATACGGTAATGACGGAGAATGGGATGTGGTTATCGATGCGAAAACAGGTAAGGTGTTATCGAAAAAACGTGATTACTAAATATTTCTATTTCGTGAAACGCTCCGAAAAAAGAAAACTGCTTGTGAAAACAAGCAGTTTTTTGTTCATTCGTCAAAGATGCCGCCTGAAACTTTTTACAAGTGCAGGCGGCATAATTTTGAGTTTACAAGTGATTAAGCGACTTGTGTTTGGTGTTCGTCGCCTTGTCGTTCGCGGATTGCACCCAAGCGGTAAACAGTTTCGCCTTGTTCCGCCAAGAAGGTTTGCACCGCATCTGCCGCTTCTGCTGACACAATCACGACCATGCCGATGCCGCAGTTGAAGGTGCGATACATTTCTTGTTGCTCCACATTGCCCGCTTGTTGCAACCATTGGAACAATTTTGGCAATTGCCATGCGTTTGCGTCGATTTGGGCGACGGTGTTTTCAGGCAGTACGCGTGGCACGTTTTCGGTGATGCCACCGCCTGTGATGTGTGCCATACCTTTGATTTCAAATTGTTTTAATGCAGCCAAAATTGGTTTAACGTATAAACGTGTTGGTGCAATGATGGCTTGACGCAAGGTTTTGTCGCCGTCAAATGGTGCGTCCAAATCAGGATTGTCGCGCGCCAAAATTTTGCGTACTAAAGAATAGCCGTTTGAGTGTGCGCCATTGGAAGCCAGACCCAAAACCACGTCGCCAGCGACAATGCTTCTGCCGTTAATCACGTTTTCTTTTTCTACTACGCCCACGGCAAAACCCGCCAAATCGTATTCGCCTTCTGGATACATGCCTGGCATTTCTGCGGTTTCGCCACCGATTAAGGCGCAACCCGATTCTTCGCAACCTTGGGCAATGCCTTTAATCACGTCGGTTGCGCGAGCCACGTCCAACTTGCCGCAAGCGAAATAATCCAAGAAAAACAATGGTTCAGCACCTTGCACCAAAATATCGTTCACGCTCATCGCCACCAAATCGATGCCAACAGTGTCGTGTTTGTCCCAGTCAAAAGCGAGTTTGAGTTTGGTGCCGACACCGTCTGTGCCTGAAACCAAAACGGGATTTTGGTATTTTTTGCTGATTTCTACTAAAGCACCAAAACCGCCCAAATCGCCCAACACTTCTGGACGCATGGTGCGTTTGGCAAAAGGTTTAATGTTTTCAACTAATTGGTCGCCTGCGTCGATGTCTACGCCTGCATCACGATAGCTTAAAGATTGGCTCATGGTGGCTCTTTCTTGGGATAAGTTGAGAAAATCAATGCTGAAAAAATTGCGCTGATTTTACCTGAATTTGCTTGCTTGTTGTGGACAATTTTTTCAGCTTGGCGCGCGCTGTGTTATTCTTGTTGCCATTGGCGGTTGCAGACGGCAACGGCAAAACCTGAAAAGAGAATGTGATGAATCAAAAGAAATCGTGGAAACCTTGGCTGATTGCTGCTTTGGTGCTGTCGGCGGCGGCTTTGTTGTTGTATTTGCTGGGCAATGTTTTAACGCCGTTTATTATCGCGGCGGTGTTGGCGTATATTTTGAATCCGCTGGTGGAATATTTGCAGCAACACAAAATGAGCCGCGTGTTGGCTTCTATGTTGGTGATGTTGTTGGCTTTGGCGGTGTTGCTGGCTTTGTTGCTGATTATGATTCCGATGGTGTTCACGCAATTTCAAAACCTCAGCGCGAAGTTGCCTGCGCTGGCGGATTTTATGCAAAACAAGGTGTTACCGCATATTAAGGTTTGGCTTGGCGATGACGTTTTGTCCGACCCTGCGGTGTTGATGGATTGGCTGAAAAACCATTTGGGCAGCGTGCAGCAAAGTGTGAGCAATGTGGCGCAGGCGGTGGTGAAACGTGGTGGCGAAGTGGCTTTGGGTTTGAGCAATGTGATTTTGTTGCCGCTGCTTTTGTATTACTTTTTGCTGGATTGGTCGCGCTGGGCAGCTGGGGTTTATAAGATGATTCCGCGCCGTTTTATTGATACTTACAAACGCGTTACGCGCGAAATTGATGAAGTGTTGAGCGAATTTTTGCGCGGACAGCTGATGGTCATGCTGATTATGGGCGTGTTTTATGGCTTGGGTTTGGTTTTGGTGGGACTGGATTCGGGTTTTGCGATTGGCATGATTGCGGGTTTGTTGGTGTTTGTGCCGTATTTGGGGGCGTTTACGGGTTTGCTGTTGGCGAGTTTGGCGGCGATTTTGCAATACGACACTTGGCACGGTTTGCTTTGGGTTTGGGCGGTGTTTGGCTTGGGACAACTTCTGGAAAGTTTCATCATCACGCCGAAAATTGTGGGCGACCGCATCGGTTTGTCGCCGTTTTGGGTGATTTTTTCGCTGATGGCGTTTGGGCAGCTGCTGGGTTTTGTTGGTATGTTGGCGGGCTTGCCGCTGGCGGCGGTGTGTTTGGTGCTGATTCGCGAAGCGTGTCAGGCGTATTTTGGCAGCGATTTTTACCAGCAACGCGATTAGTGGCATTGAACAAAGAAACGATGCCGTCTGCAGTTTGATGCGTGTCCTTGTAATTTTATAAGGGAGAGCGTTCAACTGCAGACGGCATTTGCGTTAGCGCAAAACTTGGCGAACAAGTGTTAAAGTAAGTGAACCGTGAAATGAAAAAACCGTTATAATCACGCGTTTTTATGTGAAAGCGGCGGCGAGCCGTGGTGCGAAAATATGGCAAGAGCAAGACGACAAGCAATCCAAATGTTGCCCGATGAGTGGCGCGCCAGCACATCTTTATCGGGCGTGTATGCCCTGCGGATGTTGGGCATGTTTTTGGTGCTGCCTGTGTTGGCTTTGTATGCGGCGCAGCTGCAAGGTGCGAGCAACGACAAATCTTTAGTCGGTTTGGCGATGGGCATGTATGGCTTAACCCAAGCCTTATTGCAATTGCCGCTGGGCATGGCTTCCGACAAGTTCGGGCGCAAAAAAGTGATTTACTTTGGCTTGCTGGTGTTTGCGGCAGGCAGTTTTTTGGCAGCAACGGCGCAGAGTTTGGAAATGTTGGTGGTGGCACGCGCGGTGCAGGGCGCAGGTGCGGTCAGCGCAGCGGTAACGGCTTTGCTGGCGGACTTAACCCGTGAAGAAGTGCGCACGCGTTCGATGGCGATGATAGGTTTGAGCATAGGTTTAACCTTCTCTGTGAGCTTGGTGATTTCGCCTGTGTTAAGCGAATGGATGGGCGTGGCTGGGCTGTTTTGGCTGACGGGCATTTTGACTGTGTTGAGCATTGCCGTAGTCGCATTTTGGACACCGAATCCGCAACAATCCAAATATCATGCCGATGCCCAAGCCAAGCCAGCGCGTTTTGCCGAAGTGTTCAAAAACCGCCAGCTGATGAGTTTGAACTTCGGCATTTTTGCCTTGCACAGTGGCATGATGGCTTTGTTCACTTCCTTACCTTTTGCTTTGGAAAACTTGGGTTTACTGAAAACCGCACATTGGAAAATCTATTTTCCTGCCACTTTATTCGGGCTGATTTTGATGGTGCCTGCGATTATTGTGGGCGAAACGCGTAATAAATTGAAACAAGTGTTCATCGCAGGCATTGCCTTGACTTTGCTGGCGGTGTTGGGTTTGTTGGTGTCGGTGGATTCTTTGTGGCTCATCGGCGCGTGTTTGGTGATTTACTTTATTGGTTTCAATATCTTGGAAGCCAGTCAGCCGTCTATGGTGTCTAAAATCGCCCCTGCCCAACTCAAAGGTACGGCAATGGGCGTGTACAACACCTTGCAATCGGTGGGCTTGTTTGTTGGCGGCGTGGTCGGCGGACGTTTACTGCAGACGGCAGGTTTGAGCGCGGTTTTGTTGTTTGTTGCCGCGATGACGGCGTTGTGGCTGTGGATTGCGATGAAAAGTCCCGCGCCCAAGCCGATTAAAAATCTGGCTTACGGTTTGCCATCAACTTGGCGAGACAAGCAAGATGAATTACACTCACGCCTGCAAAATGTGGCAGGCATTGAACAAATCGCGTTCAGCGATGACGGCGAAACGGTTTACATCAAAGCCTTGCAAAAAGGTTTTGACGAAGAAAATGTGAAAAAAATATTAGGAGCAGAACAAGATGTCTTTGAATAAAGTGATTTTAATTGGTCGTTTGGGTCGCGACCCCGAAACGCGTTACATGGCAAACGGCGATGCCGTCTGCAATTTTTCCATTGCCACCAGCGAAAGTTGGCAAGACAAAAACAGCGGTCAGCGCGTGGAAAAAACCGAATGGCACAACATTACTTTGTATCGCCGTTTGGGTGAAATCGCCGCGCAATATTTGAAAAAAGGCAGCCAAGTGTATATTGAAGGCAAAATCCAAAGCCGCAAATACACCGACAAAACAGGCGTGGAACGCACCGCATACGAAATCATTGGCAGCGAAATGAAGATGTTGGACACGCGCAGCAGCAGCGGTGGCGGCGCGCCGTATGAAGACGGTGGCTACCAACAAGGTGCACCGCGTCCGCAAGCCGCGCCACAAAATTATCAAAATAATCAAGCAAATTATGCAAACAATCAAAACTACGCACCGCAAGCGCCTGCACATCAAGGCTACGAACAGCCAGCAGAAGTTGCGCCGCCAAAGCAACAAATGAAAGCACCAACTGCGCCTGTTGAGCCGAAAAACGATATTGGCGGCGACGACATTCCGTTTTGATTTTGTTTGGAAAACGCAGACGGCATGATTTGCGGAAACACGAAAAGCTCTTGTTTGACAAGAGCTTTTTTGTTGCGCGTGAATTTGAATAAACGTGAACTTGAATAAAGTTTAAGACGACGCTTTCGGGTTACGTGTATTGAGTAAAGCAACCGCCACAATCATCGCAATGCCCAAATATTGCAGCTGATTGAGCTGTTCATCGAGCAGCCAAGCGGCGAGCAAAACGGCGGTCAGCGGTTCAAACACCGTGAAAATCGCCGCTTTAGACGCTGGCATGGATTGTAAACCTTTGATGTATGCCGCGAACGCGAGAATCGTGCCGACAAAAGCCAGCGCAATGGCGGTGAACCATGCGCTGACGGGCAGGGCGATGAATTGTTGCAAAGTGGTGTGTGTCGCAGGCAACATCAGTAAAACAATGGCGGAAATGCTAACCGAACTAAACAGCAACAACATCGGCGGCGTGTTGTTCATCACGCGTTTGCCCAACACGCCATACAGCGCGTAACACATTCCTGAAGCCAAACCAAACACAATGCCCAAAATGTCCAAACTGCTTTTGCCTGCCATGGAGAACGCCACGCCCAGCGCGGCGATTATAGTCAAAATCATGGCGCGTTTGCTGATGATTTCATGCAAAATCAAACGACTAAACAACAAACTCCAAATCGGCGCGGTGTAAAGCAGGGCAACCGACAGCGACACGCCGATGCGCGACACCGCCGCAAAATAAAACATACTCATGCCCAGCATGCCGATGAGCGACTGCACGCACCACATCGGCACATTGCTGATGGTCAAATGCCGCGCAAGGCGATAAAAATACGGCAACAGCAAGCACAAAATCGCGGCGGCGATGACGATGCGCAAAGTCGCCACTTGCGTGCCCGTTAAACCCGTGCGATTGAGCAAACTGCCGAGCAAACCGAGCGAACCCCAGCATAAAGTGGCGAAAATAATGAATAAAATGCCGCGATGTTGCGCTTGCATGACGTTTCTCTTTTGTTAAGTTTTGTGAGTGATTTGTAAAGATGTGATTGTGCCGACAAACGCCGTTTCATTCAAGAGCGAGCATGTAAAAAATCCGTTTGCGGCGTTGATGCCGTCTGCAGGTTTTGTTCAAACCAAAAATCAGCGCAAAATGGCGTTTCGCAGAACACAAAAGCATAAAAATCTTGCAGATTTAAGCCGTTTTGATAAAATGCCGCCTTGATTGTTGCGAGCCGCCGTTTGGGCGGCTTGTGCTTTTTATTATTTTTTGGCTCACAACTATAGTCGTTTACATTTGCACGCGTTCCCAGCCATGTTGGCGCAGCGCAGGCAAATTTAAGCGACTATAAATCAAATAGTTATATTAGGAACAACCATTATGCAAAAAATTCCTTTAACTTTGCGCGGCGCAGAGTTATTAAAAGCCGAGTTGCAGCATTTGAAAAGCGTGGCACGTCCAGAAGTGATTGCCGCGATTGCCGAAGCGCGTTCACACGGCGATTTGTCGGAAAACGCCGAATATGAAGCGGCGAAAGAGCGTCAAGGTTTCATTGAAGGGCGCATTGCCGAAGTGGAAAACAAATTATCGATTGCCCACATCATCAATCCCGCCGAAATTCATGCAGACGGCAAAGTCGTGTTTGGCGCAACCGTTACGCTGGAAGACTTGGCAACTGAAGAAGAAGTGCGTTATCAAATTGTGGGCGAAGACGAAGCCGACATCAAAGAAAACAAAATTTCTATCGCATCGCCGATTGCGCGCGCCTTAATTGGCAAAGAAGAAGGCGACGTGGCGGAAGTGCAAGCCCCTGGTGGCGTGCGCGAGTATGACATTGTTGCGGTGGAATATATTTGATTTGAATATTTAAGCAATATTTAAACGCGAAATGCGTGAAATGTTTGCAAAAATGCCGTCTGTGGTTTGGAATAAAACCGCAGACGGCATTTGTTTTGGCTAAATGTTTAACGCTTTAAAGCAGGGTGTTGCAAAATGCGTTGCTGAATGACGATGTAAATCTCTTCCCAGTTGGTCTCTTGCAGATATTGTTCGTAGGCAGGGTCGTCAATTGTTGTTAATAATACGAAGCCTTCAATTGGAACGTTAATAAAGCGCATATCGTTAGGGTCAATCTTGACATTGTTATCACAAAAATTTGGAATGGTTTGTAGGAAACTAATGGCAATTAGTCCATCAAGAAAAAATTGCAAGTTATATTTCAAAATCAAGTTTTGGCTAGTATTTGGTAAGCTAATATCAAATAGAGCAGAGAAACTTCCGCTAGAATAAGAAATTTGATAAGTGCAAATTTCTTTCTGAATGTCTTTTTCCAAATAATTTTTTAAACCGTCCATGAAGCGTGTAATTATGGCTTCTGGGTTTTCAAATAACTCTTCTTGCAAATAATATTTTGGTTGCTCTGGTGCTTGAAAATCACCATTCATCAAATCTGCCCAGCTTAATTCTTTGCTCATTTCTTTGTCCTTTTTTAATCAAAAAATACGAAAAACACGCACGCGGCGTGTGTTTTACTAAAAGCAATGAATTATAGGGTGCCAATAAAAAAAAACAATGACTTAACGGGGCGTGCATAGAAAATCGCAAATGCAGACGGCATTTTGTTGCAGACGGCATTTTACGGCTTACTCAATCGCTGCACTTCTTGTTCGGCGGCTTGTACGGCTTGTTCCAAACCTTGAATGCGTTCTAAATATCGGGCGTAGTTGCGTTCATTGCCGTAGCGTATCGCTTTGCCCTCTGCCAGTGCTTGTTGGGCGGCAGCGAGTTTTTGTTGCGCCACGGCAAGGGCGTGTTCGTTTTCGGCTTGCTTGTTTGCTTCGGTTTGGCTGTTTGATTTGGCTGTTGGCGTTGGATTTTGTGCCGAAACGGTGTGCGAACTTGCGGTGTTTACGCCGCTGGCGATGCTGGAAAAAGTGGTTTTCAGTTGCACTGCTTGGCAATTTTTGCCGCGTGAATGTTGTTGGTAGACGCTTTTGCCGTCTGCACTTTGGCATAGGTAAACGCCGTTGGTGTGGGCTTGGCTGGCGAGTGTGAATAGGGCGAAATAAAATGCTGTTTTCATGGTTTGCTCGTTTTTATTTCAAAAGTTAGGCGAAATAAAGCAGATAAATCGTTGCCAAGGCAGCGATGGCGATGAGATTGCTGATGATGACCCACGTCCACACGGCGATTTTGTTTTTGGGTTTGCTTGCGGCACGTGCTGGGCGGCGAATGTAGAAAAATGGCGACAGCAAAATGGAAATGGCGGCGAGTAAGACGATGGCGGCGTAGTAGATTTTTTCGTAACTCATATTTGGCTGGAAAATATTCGGGCTGAAAACGGTTAAGGCAACAAAGTTGGCTGCAAACGATTATAGCGATTGTTGACTTGGCTTTCAAAATGGCTCGTGCCGTCTGCACTGGTTGCGATTGAGAATTTCATGCCGTCTGCAGTGAACGGTGTTATAATCTCGCCATTTTGCGGTGCGGGTGCACCGTTTGATTTTTAACGATAAGATTTTGAAAAGTTTAAAGGTTTAATCATGATTTCTACCAACGGCATCACCATGCAGTTTGGGGCAAAACCCTTGTTTGAGAATGTGTCGGTTAAGTTTGGCGAAGGCAATCGCTATGGCTTAATCGGGGCGAATGGCTCGGGTAAGTCTACGTTTATGAAGATTTTGGGCGGCGATTTGGAACAAAGCGCGGGCGAAGTGGCGATTGAAAACGGCGTGCGTTTGGGTAAATTGCGTCAAGACCAGTTTGCCTATGAAGACCAACGCGTGTTGGACGTGGTGTTGATGGGGCATACCGAAATGTGGGCGGCGATGACCGAACGCGATGCGATTTATGCCAACTTGGAAGCGACTGAAGACGACTATATGCGTGCTGCCGATTTGGAAGCGAAATTTGCGGAATACGATGGCTACACCGCCGAAGCACGTGCTGCCGAATTGTTGAGCGGCGTGGGCATTGAAGAGAGTTTGCACAATGCCAAAATGGCGGAAGTCGCCCCAGGGTTCAAATTGCGTGTGTTGTTGGCACAAGCGTTGTTTTCCAAACCCGATGTGTTGTTGTTGGACGAACCGACCAACAACTTGGACATCAACACGATTCGTTGGTTGGAAGGTGTGCTGAACGAATATGACAGCACCATGATTATCATTTCCCACGACCGCCACTTTTTGAACGAAGTTTGCACCCACATGGCGGATTTGGACTACAACACGATTACGATTTATCCAGGCAATTACGATGATTATATGTTGGCTTCAGCGCAATCGCGTGAACGTGCGATGAAAGACAATGCCAAAGCTAAAGAAAAATTGCAGGAATTACAAGAATTTGTGGCACGATTTAGCGCAAACAAATCTAAAGCACGCCAAGCGACCAGCCGTTTGAAACAAGCGGATAAGATTAAGGCAGAAATGGTGGAAGTGAAACCGTCTACCCGTCAAAATCCGTATATTCGTTTTGAAATGGACGAGAAAAGCAAGTTGCATCGTCAGGCGGTGGAAGTGGACGGTTTGGCAAAATCGTTTGATAATGCTTTGTTTAATAAATTGAATTTCATGTTGGAAGCAGGTGAACGTTTGGCGATTATCGGCCCGAACGGTGCAGGTAAATCGACTTTGCTGAAATTGTTGGCAGGGGCGTTTGATGCGCATCATGCTGAGGGCATTGAACCTGATGCTGGCAAAATCAAATGGGCGGAAAAGGCGACCATCGGCTATTATCCGCAAGACCACGAAAACGATTTTGATGTGGACATGGATTTGAGCGAGTGGATGCGTCAATGGGGACAAGAAGGCGATGATGAGCAAGTGATTCGCGGCACTTTGGGGCGTTTATTGTTTGGCAGTAACGATGTGGTGAAAAAAGTCAAAGTGTTATCGGGCGGCGAAAAAGGCAGAATGTTGTATGGTAAGTTGTTGTTGTTAAAACCAAATGTTTTGATTATGGATGAACCAACCAACCACATGGACATGGAAAGCATTGAGTCGCTGAACATGGCTTTGGAAAAATACAAAGGCACGCTGATTTTTGTGTCGCACGACCGTCAATTCGTGTCGTCTCTTGCCACTCAAATCATTGAATTAGATGGAAAAGGTGGCTACGAACATTATTTGGGCGACTACGAAAGCTATTTAGAGAAAAAAGGGTTGGCGTAATGAAACAACGTTTGAGTGCTTGGCTGGTTTTAAACGAAAACCGAATGAGTTAAGCGTTGTCATGCCGTCTGCAACTGAAATGTATTTTGTCCCTGCAGCTTCGCTGCTGGGATTCCTTTCAGTCACAGACGGCATTTTTCACAGATTTTGAGGAGTAAACAATGAATACCGAGCAAGTTTTAGCCGTTTTACACACTTTGCAAAACCAAATTTGCGCCATGCTGGAGCAAGAAGACGGCGTGGCAATATTTGAACACGATGAATGGACGAGTGCGTTGGGCGTTGGCAGCAGCCGCGTGCTGAAAAACGGACAAGTGTTTGAACAAGCAGGGGTAAATTTTTCACACGTTAAAGGTAAAGCCATGCCCGCTTCGGCAACCGCGCATCGCCCCGAGTTGGCAGGCGCGCCATTTGAAGCGATGGGGGTGTCGCTAGTGATACACCCGAAAAATCCCTATGTGCCAACCAGCCATGCCAATGTGCGTTTTTTTGTGGCGTATCCCGAAAATCAAGCGCCCGTTTGGTGGTTTGGCGGCGGTTTTGATTTGACCCCGTTTTACCCGTTTATGGAAGACGTGCAGCATTGGCACCAAACCGCATTCAATCTTTGCCAGCCATTTGGTGAGGAGGTTTACCCCGAGTTTAAACGCTGGTGTGATGACTATTTTTATTTGAAACACCGCCAAGAAGCACGCGGCGTGGGCGGCATCTTTTTTGACGACTTAAACCGCTGGGATTTTGCCACTTGCCTAGACTTCATCAAACAAACAGGCGAAGGCTATATTCAAGCGTATCAACCGATTGTAAATAAACGAAAAAATAAAGAATACGGCGAACGCGAACGTCAATTCCAACTCTATCGCCGCGGGCGCTATGTGGAATTTAATTTGGTGTGGGACAGAGGCACGCACTTTGGTTTACAAAGTGGCGGACGCACCGAAAGCATTTTGATGTCTATGCCGCCGCTGGTGCGCTTTGAATATGCCTATCAACCCGAAGCCAACTCGCCCGAAGCGGCATTAAACGACTTCTTACAAGCGCGCGACTGGTTAAAGCAAGCATAAAAAATAAACATCAGATGCCGCACTTGCCCTGCGCGTAGTCGCATGGAGCTGCAACATCAACCGCAGACGGCATTTTTGCGAACTTCGGCGAAAAGTGTGGCTTTGTGCTATGATGGCGGACTTTTTTTAGCCCATTTTGAAACCGATTGAAATCTTTGTTTTGATTGCCTTAAACCATGATGAAACCGTCTATTTTAGAAAAACTACAAAACCTGTCGCACCGTTTGGAAGAAGTAACCGCCTTGCTCGGTTCGCCCGATGTAACCGATGATATGGACAATTATCGCAAGCTGACACGTGAACACGCGGAAATCACGCCTGTGGTGGAAACCTTTGCCCAATACACGCAGGCACAAAGCGATATTAAAGAGGCGCAAGAAATGCTTGCCGACCCCGATATGAAAGCGTTTGCGGCGGAAGAAATTGAAGTTGCCAAGCAGAAAATCGTGGATTTGGAGTTGGCATTACAAAAATTATTGTTGCCCAAAGATGCCGATGACGACAAAAACATTTTCATTGAAGTGCGCGCTGGCACGGGCGGCGATGAAGCGGCTTTGTTTGCAGGCGATTTGTTGCGGATGTACAGCCGTTATGCCGAACGCAATGGCTGGCAAGTGGAAATCGTGTCGGCAAATGAAAGCGATTTGGGCGGTTATAAGGAAGTGATTGCACGGATTGTCGGTTTGGGTGCGTACAGTAAATTGAAGTTTGAATCGGGCGGACACCGCGTGCAGCGTGTGCCAGCGACTGAGAGCCAAGGGCGGATTCACACTTCGGCTTGCACCGTTGCGGTGATGCCTGAAGCGGACGAGTTGGAAGAAATTCAGTTAAACGCTAACGATTTGCGCATTGATACGTTCCGTGCATCGGGTGCAGGTGGACAACACATCAACAAAACCGATTCGGCGGTGCGCATCACGCATTTGCCCACGGGTTTGGTGGTGGAATGTCAAGACGGACGTTCGCAACACGCCAACAAAGCGCAGGCGATGAAGGTGTTGGCGGCGCGTTTGAACGATATTCAAAAACGCGAAGCGCAAGCGAAAGAAGCGGCGGAACGCAAATCGCTTATCGGCAGTGGCGATAGAAGCGAACGGATTCGCACCTATAATTATCCGCAAGGACGCGTCAGCGACCATCGCATCAATTTGACTTTGCACAAACTGGATTTTGTGATGGACGGCGACATGGAAGAAATCACTGCCGCTTTGATTGCCGAACACCAAGCCGAATTGCTGGCGGCGATGGGTGAGTAAACATCGCGTGCGCGTGAAGCA
>JAUNMN010000060.1 GCA_030531795.1 Neisseria sp. | reverse complement strand
GACAAATTCTCTACGCCAGCATCGCATCACGCGTTTTGCCGACACAAAATAAAACAGCGATTTTAACACAGTTTCAAAGCATTGCGATGCCGTCTGCAGTAAAAAATATTGCTTCGCTTACGGGTTCGCCAAAGCAGTTCTTGCTCAACTTTTGCTTATGCCACCAGCATCAATCTTTGCACTTCATGCCAATAGCCGTCTACCCGTTTTTCCAACACCGCCAACAAACCGCTGCCCTGCTCGCTCGCTTCTTGCCACGAAAGACAGGCATCTTCCGCTACCCGTGCAGGGGCAAGATACGCCAAACGCGGCAAACGATAAAAGCGTTGCCCTTGCCATTTTGCGATTTGTTCCGCCGATGCCGTCTGCAGTTCGCCATACACGCCTCGCCACGCCAAAGGGTTCACTTCTTTCGGCAAAACCGTATTTTCTGGCACAAAAATCATGCCGCGCGTCAGCGTTGCCGTCTGCACTTGTTCGGGCGCAATCCCCAAATCGCGTAAAGCGTTTTGCGCCAATTCGGTTTGACTCAATGAAGTTTGCTGTTCTAATTTGCGAATTTTATCAAGAAACTTATCTTCTTGATTTAAGCCAACAAAATCGTTCAATTTACCCGTTTGGCAACCATAATATTTACACGCTAATTCCACATGATGAATCTGCGTTTTGATTTGCACCACAAAATCCAAAGCGCCCAAAGTTTGTCCGCTGGCATTTTGTATCGGCAAATTGTGTGCCAACAAACGCGTGTGTGGCGCGTGAGTAAACCAAAAGGCAAGCAGGTTTTCGGCATACAAACCCAAACGTTTGCCGTCTGTAGTTTGAGCAAGAAAATGCAGCAACTCGCTGGGATTGTCGTCTAAATCCAGCAAATAACGAAAACCCGTTTCGCCCAATAAATCGGCAACCGACAAGGCATTTTTGCTGTGCCACAAACTTGGTGCGGTCAGCAAACTGGCAAGGTCGCGCACTGCAGGCGTTTGCAAACGCCACCACAAGGCATCTAAAGCGTAATTCATATGTTTCACATCATCAGAAACCTTTGCAAAATCTCCATCTTTGGCACATTTCTTTGTGATGCGCTTCTCGAACGCTTGCCGTACTACTTGTACTGTCCGCGCGTTCTGCGATGCTATCACTGCGAACTGCACTCAAATCTGGAGTTTTGCAAAGGTTTCTACTAATCAAATGATCAAAACAACTGCAGACGGCATCTTATTCTGCATCTTGCTGATTTTTTTGTTTATCCAACTGTTTTTTTACGGTATTGAAAAAACCACGCAATAAATCAATGTCTTCGGTTTCGGTGTTGGCACGGGCGAACAGGTTTTGCATGCGGCGCATCATGCGCTCGCCGTTGCGGCGATTGAAAAAACCGATGTCGTTCATCAAATCGCCCATGTGTTCAATCATGCCAACGATTTGCGCGTTGGTCGCGGTGTTTTTGTTGGCGATTAAATGCGCCATGCTGTTGTTGGTTTGGCTGAAAATTTCATAGCTCACCACCTGCACCGCCTGCGCCAAATTCAGCGAAAAATAATCGGGATTGCCGTTGATGGTCATCAAACGATTGCACGATTGCACTTCTTCTATACTCAAACCAAAGGTTTCGTTGCCAAACACCAGCGCGACTTTTTGTCCTGCGTTTGCCGCCGCCAACAATTCGGGAGTGAGTTCGCGTGGCGTTTGCAGCGCTGCGGTCAGTTCGCGTTTTCTGCTGGTTAAGGCGCAACTCAAGGTTGTGTCGGCGATTGCTTCGTCTAAAGTGGCGAAGATTTTGGCGTTTTCCAACACGTCCGCCGCACCCGATGCCAACACAAAACTTTCTTCGGGCAAGTGAAATGCAGACGGCATCGCTGGGTCAAACGCTGGCGGTTCGCTCGTCATCGGTGTTTGCATTAAGTTGGGGGCAACCAAAATCAAATTGTGTAAACCCATGGTTTTCATCGCACGCGCCGCCGAACCGATGTTGGCTGGGTGGCTGGTACGCGTCAGCACCACGCTGATGTTGTTTAAATAAGATGGAATGCTTGGTTTATTCATTTTATGCTGTTGTTTATTGAGGATTAAGCGTATAATGCACGCCTTTATTTTGTTCTTTCACAATCGTTAAACGCAGACGGCAAAGCGTGCATTGTATAGCACTTTCAACGCTTTTCGCCGATTATTTTGCCCATTATTTTATTAGGAAAACCCATGAATCCCTTTTTGAATACCGCCCTCAAAGCCGCACGCCGTGCAGGCGACATGATGATACGTTCCAGCAAAAATTTGGATACAATCAAAGTAGACAGCAAAGCGTTTAACGATTTTGTCAGCGAAGTTGACCAACACGCCGAGCAAACTTTGGTCAATGCCTTATTAGACGCGTATCCGCAACACAAAATCACCACCGAAGAAACAGGTTCACACGGCAACAGCCACAGCGAATACGAGTGGATTATCGACCCGTTAGACGGCACATCAAACTATTTACACGGACACCCACAATATGCCATTTCCATGGCATTGCTACACAAAGGCGTGTTACAAGACGCGCTGGTTTACGCCCCCGAACGCAACGATGTTTACATGGCTTCGCGCGGCAAAGGCGCATTGCTCAACGACAGACGCATTCGCGTGTCTAACCGCATCGAACTCAATCAATGCTTAATCGGCACAGGTTTTCCTGTGGTAGACCAAAGCATGATGGACACTTATTTAGCGATTTTGCGCGACTTTCTTGCCCAAACCGCAGGCGCACGCCGCGAAGGCGCAGCGTCTTTGGATTTGTGTTCACTCGCCGCAGGACGCTTTGACGGTTTCTTTGAATTCAATCTCAAACCTTGGGACATCGCCGCAGGCGCATTGATTGCCCGCGAAGCAGGCGCGATTGTTACCGACTTCGACGGCGAACAAAACTGGCTGGAAACGGGTGACATCGTTGCCGCCAACCCAAAAGTGTTGGTGCAAATGCTCAACATTATTGCTAAACATCGTTAAAATCACACGAACTCATCATCATGCCGTCTGCGTTTTAAATCCCAAACCG
>JAUNMN010000025.1 GCA_030531795.1 Neisseria sp. | reverse complement strand
CAGCATACGCTTCTTCCACCAACTCGCGGTCGTGCGACATAAACGTTACCACGCTGGATGCGGCGATTTCGCGGTTAATGCGCAAATGTTTCATTTTCATGCCACGTTCAAATTTGCCCGAACACACGCGCAAAAAGGCGATGCGGTCGCGGTGTTTTGGGTCCATATTTGCTTGAATTTTAAAGACAAAACCAGAAAATTTTCCTTCTTCAGGTTGCACCGAACGCACAGTCGCATCGCGCTCTTGCGGCGCAGGTGCCCAATCAATCAACGAGTTCAAAATTTCTTGAATACCGAAATTGTTGATTGCCGAACCGAAAAACACGGGGGTGAGTTCGCCAGCTAAAAACTCTTCTAAACTGAATTCATTTGATGCCGCTTGCACCAATTCAATTTCATCACGAAGTTGCTGAATTTCCAAAGGAAAACGCGAAACTAATTCAGGATTGTCTATGCCTTTGATGATGTCAAATTCATGCGGTAATTTTTCGCCGCCCGCGTCAAACAAATACACTTCATCGTTCAAAATGTGGTAAACACCTTTGAAATTTTTGCCCATTCCAATCGGCCAAGTAACGGGCGCACAACGAATTTGCAACACGTTTTCCACTTCGTCCAACAATTCCAAAGAATCGCGCACTTCGCGGTCGTATTTGTTCATAAAAGTAACAATCGGCGTGTTGCGCAGACGGCATACGTTTAATAATTTAATCGTTTGCGCTTCCACACCTTTTGCCGCGTCAATCACCATCAATGCGCTGTCTACCGCCGTCAAAACGCGATAAGTGTCTTCCGAAAAGTCTTGGTGGCCGGGGGTGTCGAGCAGGTTAACCGTATGATTTTTATAATCAAACTGCATCACCGAAGACGCAACCGAAATGCCGCGTTGCTTTTCAATTTCCATCCAGTCAGACGTGGCGAATTTGCCAGTTTTTTTGCCTTTCACCGTGCCAGCACTTTGAATCGCACCCGAAAACAAAAGCAGCTTTTCTGTGAGCGTGGTTTTACCCGCATCGGGGTGGGAAATAATCGCAAACGTGCGACGACGGCGAACGTGTTCCAAAATCTCGGACATGGTTTTCTCTAGTGTGTTAAATCAAAGAATTAAATGCTGCAAACGGGAAACGGATGCCGTCTGCAGATGAATAAAAAGGCGAGATTTTACCCCAAAACCGTTTGAATTTTCAATGAAAATAGGGCGTTTGTTTTGGGCGACATTTATCGTTTGGCAAACAGCAATGCAAACTTTCTTGGCAACAAATCTGCTAAAATAGCGTTTTTATCTTATTTCACGAAAGAAAACGATGAAATACGCATTTACTTTGCCATCAAGTTCTGGCACGGATTTTGTCGCCGCCGAGCATTTGCCTTTGGTGGTGTATTTTTACCCAAAAGACAGCACGTCAGGTTGCACCACAGAAGGTTTGGATTTCAATGCGCGTTTGAACGAATTTAAAGAACTGGGTTACACCGTGGTTGGCATTTCGCGTGATGGTGTGAAATCGCATCAAAATTTTTGTGCCAAACAAGGTTTTCAGTTTGAATTATTGAGCGATGCCGATGAAACCGTTTGCCGTTTGTTTGATGTGATTAAACTGAAAAAATTGTATGGCAAAGAGCATTTGGGCATTGAACGCAGCACTTTTGTGTTGGACAAAAACGGCGAAATCAGCCACGAATGGCGTAAGGTGAAAGTGGCGAATCACGCGCAAGAAGTGTTGGACACTTTGCGACAAGCGCAATGAATCGTTCAGCAAATCGCCCAAGCGAGCCAGCGATTTTGGACGCAGAAAGCCAAGATTTAATCGACCGTTTTTTGGAATTTTTGTGGCTGGAAGAGCGTTTGGCAGAAAACACTTTAGCTGCGTATCGACGTGATTTGATTAAGGTTTTATGCCGTCTGCAAGGCGTAAGCGCATTAACTGCAGACGGCAACGCGATGTCTGCGGCGGTGTTTGTGGCAAACGAAGAAACGCGTTCACAAGCGCGCGCGCTGGCGGCGGTGCGCCGTTTTTTTGCGTGGCTGTTGGAAACCGAACAACGCGCCGACAATCCATGCAAAGACATCAAAGCGCCAAAACTCACTCAAACCTTGCCGCCGATTATCAGCGAAGCGCAAATCGAGCGTTTGCTGAACGCACCCGATGTGGATACGCCACACGGTTTGCGCGATAAGGCATTGTTGGAATTGATTTATGCGACGGGTTTGCGTGTCAGCGAGGCGGTGAAATTGCAGTTGAATGGGTTGGATTTGCAACGCGGCATGGTCAATACCATAGGCAAGGGCGGCAAGCAGCGGATTGTGCCGATGGGCGAAGAAGCGGTGGAATGGCTGGAACGTTATTTGCAAAATGCACGCGGCGAGTTGCTGAAAAATGCCCGTTGCGATGCGGTGTTTGTCAGTCAAAAAAAAGTGGGCATCACGCGTCAGCTGGCTTGGATGATAGTGGAAAAATACGCAGAACAAGCTGAAATTCAAGCGCTTAGCCCACACGGTTTGCGTCATGCTTTCGCCACGCACTTGGTTAATCACGGCGCAGATTTGCGCGTGGTGCAAATGTTGCTCGGACACAGCGATTTGAGTACCACCCAAATCTATACCCACGTTGCCAACGAGCGTTTGCAAAATATGATTGAACAACATCATCCGCGCGGTTAAATCCGTTTTGAAAATCCAAATTATGATGCCGTCTGCAGTTTTAAAGTTGCAGACGGCATTTTGTTTCATCAGGCTCGTTTTAATATTAGATTTTAGCTTTTGCTTGAGTGAGCCAGTTTTCTTTGTTCACTCAAACGTAAAATCGCCTCTTGGTTGGACGGCGAAAATGCCAACTTTGCCGCTTGTTCGGCGGGTAGCCATTGATAGGCGGTGTGTTCGGTCAAATCCAAAACCGCATCACGCGCGATGCAGGCGGAGAAAACGTGTTCCAAATTTTCGCTTACGCCTGCTGGATAGCGGTGTCGCCAGTGCGGATAGATTTCGTAAACCGAGCTGTAATGCCAGTCGTGCAATTGTTCGGGCGTTAAAACAATGCCTGTTTCTTCGGCAATTTCGCGCAAGGCGGTTTGAAAGGGCGTTTCGCCTGTTTCGACGCTGCCCGTTACCGATTGCCAAAAGTCGGCTTTGTCGGCGCGTTCCAGTAATAAAATATCGCCGTTTGGGTCGTGCAAGACTACCAAAACCGAAATCGGGTTTTTGAGTGGCTTGGGTTTATTGTTGTTCATTTTTCAGATTATTTGTTTGATTATTCAAAATATTTTGGATTTGCCCGCTGCTTTCGCTTGGATTTTCACTCGGCAAAATCCGAATTTCGCGTTGCGGATAAGGCAACTCGATGCCGTCTGCGCTAAAACGTTGCCAAATTTCTAATAAAATCGTGGAAAACAAGCCTAAAAAGCCGTTTTCTGGGTCTTTCAGCCAAAAACTCAAACGCAGATTGATGCCGTTGTCGCCAAAGCTGATGAGAAAGGCTTTGGGTTCGGGCGTGCTTTCAATGCGGCTATGTTTTTTGGCAGCTTCAACCATAATCGCCATGGCTTTTTCTACGTCGGATTGGTAGGAAATTTGAATGTCTAAACCTTGCAGCAGCGAGTTGCCTGTGTAGGATTCGTTGATGACGGTGTTGGTGATGAAGGTTTCGTTGGGAATCAGGGCTTCTGTGCCTGATGCGCTGCGTAAAACGACAAAACGCGATGTGATTTTGGTAACGTAGCCCGTGAAATTGTTCACCGTTAAGCGGTCGCCAGGGCGAATCGAGCGGTCGCCCAAAATCATGAAACCTGAAATGTAATTGCTGGCGATTTTTTGTAAACCAAAACCGATGCCGACCCCCAACGCGCCGCCAAACACAGACAATACGGTCAAATCAATCCCAACCAAAGGCAAGGCAATCAAAACCGACAACACAATCAAAACGATTTGCACAATATTCGACAACATAATGCGCAAATTCATGTCAATATGTTGATTGCCCATCAGTTTGCGTTTGATGAATTTCGCCAGCCACATTGCCAGCACCAAAATCAAGGCAATCCAGAGCAAACCTGTGCTAATCGTCCACAAATTCAATTCGCTGGAACCGATTGTGAAACTTAAGTTTTTCATGCCGTCAATGATAATGTCATCAATGCCCGATAAACGCACCAAAAATGCCAACCAAAACACATATGACAAAGTTTTTTCCAGCCAAATCGTGAACGCGTTGGTCGGCAAAGCAGCGTGAATAACCGCCAAAACCAAGCGAATAATCATCATCCAGTGTGCCGCCAAAACCAGCAAGCGCAGCCAAAGTGCTTTATTCGATAAGTCAAAAAACTCCCACAGCGTTGCCGCCAACATCGCGCTGATTAACATCAAAACAGGCCACAAAATTCGTTGCCCAACATGGCGCAAAAACGGAAAACGCGTGCTTTCACTGATTGGGTGTTTTTGATTCCAAAAGCTGGCAATGGCAAGCGTGGCAAACAAAATCACAAGGCTAATCACCAACTCAATCCAGCCCGAAGTTTGCTTAAAACTGCGTTCTAATAAAGCCGATGTGAACTCGCTGGGTGCAAGTAATTGAGCGAAAAAAGCCAAGATGCCGTCTGCAGAAAAAAGATTGTTCATAGCGCGTGTGGTGTGAATATTTGTATGAAAGACAGGGCGATTATAAACACAATGTCTCTTTTTTGGCTGAAAACGAGTAGAAAAACGAAAATCTGCGCCATAAATCAAACTTTTACTTGCCATGCCAAATTATTTTCACTATAATCCGCCGTTTTGCAACCTTGCCTTTCGCTTATCGCATGGTGAAAGGCTGTTTTAAACCGTAAGGAGATAACATGCGTCATTACGAGATCGTGTTTATCGTTCACCCAGATCAAAGCGAGCAAGTGCCTGCTATGGTTGAGCGTTACAAAGCACTGGTAACCGAAGCCAACGGTAAAATTCACCGTTTGGAAGACTGGGGTCGCCGTCAATTGGCTTACCCAATCAATAAAATCCACAAAGCACACTATGTGTTGATGAACGTGGAAACCACACCTGCCATTATTGAAGAATTGGAAACAGCGTTCCGCTTTAATGATGCGGTTTTGCGTCATTTGACCATCCAAACTAAAGCAGCGGTAACAGAGGCTTCTCCAATGATGAAAGAAGAGAAGTCTAAAAACTTGTTAAACGGTGCAGCACAACAAGAAACTGCAGAAGCCTAATTGAATAATCAATTTACGCTTACCGCCGTGTTAAACAACACCGAAACTGTGCGCTATTCGCCAGCAGGTGTTCCAATTTTGGAAGTGTTGCTCAAACACGAATCGTGGCAAACTGAAAATGGACAAAAATGTTTGGTTTCGTTTGAATTGCCCGCAAAAATCATCGGTGAGCAGGCTTTGCAATGGCAAAATCGGCAACAAGTTCTGGTGGAAGTGAGCGGTTTTTTAGCACAAAAAAGCCGAAAATATCCCAAACCGATTTTGCGTATTCAAAACATTCAAGAATATAAAGGTTAAACGACATGGCTCGTCAATCATTTAAACGTAGAAAATTCTGCCGTTTTACGGCTGAAAAAATCCAAGAAGTGGATTACAAACAAGTGGATTTGCTGAAAGATTTCATTACTGAAAATGGCAAAATCATTCCTGCACGCATCACAGGCACTAAAGCTCATTACCAACGTCAATTGGCTGTTGCTGTGAAACGCGCGCGTTTCTTGGCATTGTTGCCTTACACCGACCAACACAAATAATTCAGGAGATTAAATCATGCAAATTATTCTTTTGGAAAAAATTGGTGGCTTGGGTAACTTGGGCGACATCGTAACCGTGAAAAACGGCTACGCGCGTAACTTCTTAATCCCAACTGGTAAAGCTAAACGTGCAACTGAAGCCAATAAAGCAGAATTTGAAGCTCGCCGTGCTGAATTAGAAGCGCGTCAAGCAGAAATCTTGGCTGATGCACAAGCGCGTCAAGCTAAATTGGAAGGTCAAACCGTTACTGTTGCACAAAAAGCAGGTGTGGACGGTCGCTTGTTCGGTTCTGTAACTAACGCCGACATCGCTGATGCTATTCGTGCAACTGGCGTGGAAGTGGCAAAAGCAAACGTACGTTTGCCAGAAGGTCCTTTCAAAGCCATCGGCGAATACGAAGTTGAAGTGGCTTTGCACGCTGATGCGGTTGCGAAAATCACTGTTGCCGTTGTGGCTTCTGCTGAGTAATAAAAATTACTGAGTGAACAAAAAATGCCGTTTGCCTAGCGCAGACGGCATTTTGTTATTTGCTATTTGCCAACGGAACTTTTGTTTAGCCTTATTCGTTTTATCAAACATCAATAAAGATGCCGTCTGCAGTTTGAATGGAAGCTGCAGATGGCATCGGTTTGAAATTTATTGTTTAATCAACAATATGCACGCCACGATGTGCGGTGCAAACAAAAATTTCTTCTTTTAAACCCGTTTTCGCTTGGTAATGTTCGGCAAGTTGCAGACGGACATTTTCCACCAAATCATGCGGCACAAGGGCGACAACGCAACCGCCAAATCCGCCACCTGTCATGCGTACACCACCCTGTTCACCCAAGACTTCACGAATCAAATCCACCATTAAATCAATCGCAGAGTGAGTGATTTCAAATTCGTTTTTCATACCTTCGTGGCTTTCATACATCAAACGGCTCAATGCTTGAATATCGTTGTTTTTTAGGGCATGGGCTGCGTCTAAAGTACGCTGATTTTCTTGAATAATGTAGTGCGCACGGCGCGCCGCTACTTCATCTAAACCTGATTTTTGACTTTGCCAAGTTGCCAAATCCACATCACGCAAGGCTTTCATGCCAAAATGTTGTGCCGCCGCTTCGCATTGTTGGCGACGCGTATTGTATTCGCTGTCCACTAAACCGCGTTTAACGTGTGAGTGAATAATCATCACGCTCAAATGCTCTGGCATCGCAATAGCTTGCGTTTCCAAGCTGCGACAATCAATCAAAAGTGCATGATTTTCTTCGCCTTTTGCGCTAACCAGTTGGTCCATGATGCCACAATTGCAGCCAACAAAATGGTTTTCGGCGTATTGCCCGATGAGTGCCAACTCGGTTTCATTCAATGGAAAATCAAAAGTGGCTTGCAAAGATTTGGCGATGCACACTTCCAAGGCGGCAGAAGAACTCAAGCCCGCCCCTTGTGGCACATTGCCGCTCACCACCAAATCCACACCTTCAGGCAAGGCAAAACCTTTTTGAGCCATTGCCCAAACCACGCCGCGAATGTAATTCGCCCACTGTTTATCCGATAAGGCAATTTCTTCATCTAAAGAAAAGTTGTCCAACTCCGAATAATCAGCTGCAAAAACACGCACTTGGCGGCTGTTGTTTTTGGCGACTAAAGCCAAAGTGGCAAAATCAATCGCACATGGCAACACGAAGCCATCGTTATAATCGGTGTGTTCGCCGATTAAGTTCACACGGCCAGGGGCTTGAATCAAAAGTGGTTTGTTGGTGTTGTCGGCAAAATGTTGTGCCCAAAGTGGGTATAAATTTTCTTGAATAGACATGATGTTTTTCTCACAATTTCGATTTGATTTTATTGATGTTCGTTGCAGACGGCATCGCGATAATGCACCAAAGGCAAAGCAGCCAAACGTTCTGCGGCTTGTTCAGGAGTCAAATCGCGTTGCGCTTCTGCCAACATTTCGTAGCCCACCATAAACTTACGCACGCTTGCCGAACGCAATAGAGGCGGATAAAAGTGGGCATGCAAACGCCATTCTGGGTGTTCTTCACCGTCAAATGGCGCACCATGAAAGCCCATGGAATAGGGAAAACTGGTTTCAAACAGATTATCGTAGCGCGTGGTGAGTTGTTTCAATGCCAGTGCCAAATCATTTTTTTGTTCGGCATTTAAATCGGTCATGCGACTGGCAGTGAATTTGGGAAGTAATAAAGTTTCAAAAGGCCATGCAGCCCAGTAGGGAACAACTGCCAACCAAAACTCGGTTTCCACCACAATTCGTTCGCGTCTTTGCAACTCTTCGGCGACATAATCGTCTAATAAAGCACGCTGATGACGTGCAAAATAATCGCGTTGCGCCGCATCGGCTTTTGAAGGTAAATCAGGCAGAAAATTGCTTGCCCAAATTTGTCCGTGCGGATGCGGATTAGAACAACCCATCACCGCACCTTTGTTTTCAAAAACTTGTACCCAACGATAAGTTTCGCCCAGTTCAGCACATTGTTCTTGCCATAAATCAACCACTTGACTGATTTCTGCCACGCTTAATTCAGGCAAGGTTTTGGCATGATTTGGCGAAAAACAGATGACGCGACTCACGCCCCGCACGCTTTGTTGTTGAAACAACCTATGCGAAGAATCTTGATATTCAGGCGTGTCAGGTAAAAGCGCGGAAAAATCGTTGGTAAACACAAAAGGCTTGGTGTATGCAGGGTTTTTTTCGCCAGTAATGCGTTGATTACTTGGGCATAAATAGCAATTTGGATCGTGTTCTTGCTTTTGTTCGCGGTCGGGCTGCTCTTGTTGCCCTTGCCAAGGACGTTTGGCACGATGTGGCGACACCAAAACCCATTGGTCAGCCAAGGGATTGTAGCGACGATGTGGATGTTCTGTTGGCTCAAACATAAGTAACTTTCTATCTTTGGGTGAAAATTTGAGAAGCTGTTAAGTAGTTGAATTACATAAATCTGTCTGGGAATGAAATCTTAACAAAATTTGCCCTTTTTTTGTATTGCAGACGGCATGAGAAGATTTAATTATCAGTAAGCATTTATTTATATTGATATTTTTTAAGTCTTATGTATTATTTTGGTTAAAAATTGCAAGAAATAATTTACAAATCAAAAAATTTAATTCAAACTTCGCTTTCGTGCGTTATGTGTCTACTTTCGGGGGAAACATAAGGCAAGGATGCTTTTATGTGATTTAAGCCAAAATAAACAGGAGATTTCCATGAAATTCCAAAAACGTGTTGCAGCAGCTGCGTTGGCAGTTGCATTGGGTTTGACCGCTTGTTCAGGCGGCGATAAAGCTGCACAAAGCAGCAGCGCACCAGCAGCGGCTGATGGCGCACCTAAAATCGGTGTAACCATCTACAAATACGACGATAACTTCATGTCTTTGATGCGTAAAGCATTGGAAACTGAAGCAGCAAATGCAAAAACTGCTGAATTGTTGATGAACGATTCGCAAAACAATCAATCAACTCAAAACGACCAAGTGGACGTGTTGATTGCTAAAGGTGCAAAAGCCTTGGCGATTAACTTGGTTGACCCAGCAGCAGCTGGCACAATCATTGACAAAGCTAAAGCAGCTGGCATTCCTGTTGTGTTCTTCAACAAAGACCCAGGCGCTGAAGCATTGAAAGCATACGACAAAGCATTCTACGTTGGTGCAGACCCTAAACAATCTGGCGAAATTCAAGGTGAATTGATTGCGAAAATGTGGAAAGCTAATCCAGCTTGGGACTTGAATAAAGATGGCGTGTTGGATTATGTATTGTTGAAAGGTGAACCTGGTCACCCAGATGCAGAAGCACGCACCAAATACGCAGTTGAAAAATTGAATGCTGATGGCGTAAAAACCAAAGAATTGCAATTGGACACTGGTATGTGGGACGCTGCAAAAGCTAAAGACATCATGCAAGCATGGTTGTCTGGTCCAACTGGCAAACAAATTGAAGTTGTGATTGCGAACAATGACGCAATGGCAATGGGCGCGGTTGAAGCCATGAAAGCACAAGGTGCGGTATTGCCAACATTTGGTGTAGACGCATTGCCAGAGGCATTGCAAATGGTTAAAGCCGACACTTTGACTGGTACTGTTTTGAACGACGGTGAAGGTCAAGCAAAAGCGGTTTATGCTTTGGCTGTGGACTTGGCTAATGGCAAAGATCCAAAACAAAACGCAGCAGTTAAATTAGATGGCAACAACGTTCGCATTCCTTATGTGGGTGTGGATAAAACCAACTTGGATCAATTCTTAAAATAAGATATTGATTTTGTTTGAATAACCGACTGAGGTTTGCTCAGTCGGTTTCTGTCTTAAAATAAAAATAAGGAATGAGTTATGACAGCTTCTAGCAAAATAGACAATACAGTCTTGCTGACCATGACCGATGTCCACAAGTCATTTCCTGGTGTCAAAGCATTAGATGGCGTGAATTTGCAAGTCAAATCACATTCTGTGCATGCCTTAATGGGTGAAAATGGCGCAGGTAAATCTACGCTTCTTAAATGTTTGTTTGGCATTTATGCCAAAGATGCAGGCAGTATCCAGTTTCTTGGGCGTGAAGTGGATTTTCAAAACGCTAAAGAAGCACTGGAAAACGGTATTTCTATGGTTCACCAAGAACTGAATTTGGTGAAACAGCGTTCGGTGATGGACAATTTGTGGTTGGGGCGTTATCCAACCAAAGGTTTCTTTGTAGACCAGAAAAAAATGTATGACGACACCAAAGCCATTTTTGACGAATTGGGTATTGATATTGACCCAAAAGAAAAAGTGGAAAAATTGACTGTGTCTGAAATGCAAATGATTGAAATTGCGAAGGCTTTTTCTTATAACGCCAAAATCGTGATTATGGATGAGCCAACTTCTTCTTTATCTGAAAAAGAAGTCAATCATTTGTTTACGATTATTGATAAATTAAAGCAGCGCGGTTGTGGCATCATTTACATTTCTCACAAAATGGAAGAAATTTTCAAAATTTGTGATGAAATCACCATTTTGCGTGATGGCAAATGGATTGATACCGTTGCAGCGGCTGACACTAATATGGACGAGTTGGTTGCCAAAATGGTGGGACGTAGCTTAACTCAGCGTTTCCCAGAGAAAACCAACACACCAGCAGATGTGATTTTGCAAGTTAAAGATTTAACAGCAAAAAATCAGCCGTCGATTAAAGAAGTGAGCTTTGAATTGCGTCGTGGCGAAGTACTGGGCATTGGCGGCTTGGTGGGTGCAAAGCGTACGGATATTGTGGAAACCTTGTTCGGTATTCGCGAGCGTGCTGGCGGCGAAATCATTGTTAATGGCAAAACGGTAACAAACAAATCGCCTGTTGAAGCGATTAAAAATGGTTTTGCATTGGTAACGGAAGAGCGTCGCAGCACGGGCATTTTTGGCGGCTTGGATATTAGCTTTAACTCTTTGATTTCAAATATTAAGAGTTATGAAAAAGCAGGTTGGTTAAACAGCAAATCCATGCGGGAAGACACTCAATGGGTGATTGACTCGATGCGTGTGAAAACCCCTAGCCAAAAAACGCGCATTGGCAGCTTGTCGGGCGGTAATCAGCAAAAAGTGATTTTGGGACGTTGGCTTTTGACAGGCCCTGACATTTTGATGTTGGACGAACCAACGCGTGGCATTGATATTGGTGCGAAATTCGAGATTTATCAGCTGATTGCCGATTTGGCGAATCGCGGTAAAGCGGTGATTATTATTTCATCAGAAATGCCAGAATTGCTGGGCGTTACCGACCGAATTTTGGTGATGAGTGCAGGCAAAGTGGCAGGCATTGTTGAAACCAAAAACACCAATCAAGAAGAAATTTTGCAGCTTTCAGCGAAATATCTGTAACTGCAGACGGCATTAAAAAAGGAAAGAATCATGAGTTCTGCTACTTCTTCACAAAAGGCAATGAATTTTTTTAAAGACTATGCCTTATATTTTGTTTTATTGCTTTTATTGTTAATCATCATCTCAAAAGACACCAGCTTTTTGAGCTTGACCAACTTCAGTAATATTTTGACGCAATCTTCTGTGCGCATCATCATCGCATTGGGCGTGGCGGGTTTGATTGTTACTCAAGGCACAGACTTATCGGTTGGTCGCCAAGTGGGTTTAGCTGCCGTGATTTCAGCAACTTTGCTGCAATCCATTGGCAATGTAAACAAAGTGTTTCCACAATTAGATGTTGTGCCGATTCCTTTGGTGATTTTGCTGGTTTGTGCGATTGGCGCATTGCTGGGTTTGATTAACGGCGTGATTGTTACTGTGATGAATGTAACGCCATTCATCGCAACGCTCGGCACGATGCTGATTATTTACGGTGTAAACTCTTTGTATTACGACCACGTTGGCTCGGCGCCGATTGCGGGTTTTGATAGCGGCTACTCAACGTTTACTCAAGGCTTTATTGATTTAGGTGGCTTCCGTTTGTCTTACATTACTATTTACGCCTTAATCGCCATCGCGCTTGTGTGGGTGATTTGGAACAAAACGCGTTTCGGTAAAAACCTGTTTGCGATTGGCGGCAACCCAGAAGCGGCAAAAGTTTCGGGCGTGAACGTTACCTTAAACTTGCTCGGTATTTACACTTTATCAGGTATTTTCTACGCGTTCGGTGGTTTCTTGGAAGCAGGGCGTATCGGCTCGGCAACCAACAACTTGGGCTTTATGTATGAGTTGGACGCGATTGCCGCATGTGTGATTGGTGGCGTATCGTTTAGCGGTGGCGTGGGTACGGTCATCGGCGTGGTGATTGGTGTGATTATTTTCACTTTGATTAACTATGGTTTGAGCTACATCGGCGTGAATCCATACTGGCAATACATCATCAAAGGTGGCATCATCGTGTTGGCGGTGGCGATTGACTCTTTGAAACACGCGAAGAAAAAATAAATTATCGGCAACGACTTTTTCTCAAAATTATGCCGTCTGCGGTTGATTCAAAACTGCAGACGGCATTTGCTTTTTCCAAATGAATTCAGTATAGTCAGCACCCGAGATGTTGTTGAAACACGGTGATAAACTCCCTGCCGTAGCCATTGCGAGCGCGTGATAGTGTAGTTTGTTGATTATTCGGCACGGGAGCCTATCCAACAACATCTCCTTTTTTCGCTATTTTTCAGCACTTTTTTACTTTCTCATTTTTTCCTTTTCGCGTTCATTTGTTTGATATAAAGACAACATCAATCTCTTCACCACTTGTGTGAATTTCAAACAATTCTGTAAATGTCTTTGCATATCTGCGTATAAAAATTTCCGACTTACTTTTCATAAGCCGATGGCGATAAAAATCGTGAATCCGAAGCTCACTCTAAAAGATAATTACAATCAATTATATTTCAGTAAAAATGTCTACAAATTATTGTTTGTATGGTTTTTCAGTTAATTATTGGATTTATTAGTAATTATAGGCATTCTATCTTTGAGCTAGGGCAAAATAGGCTTAACAAATCTTAAAATAAGACAACAAAGCAATTGACAATTGTCGACAATCTTTGTATTTTAACGCCACGAAATACAAAATCAGCGTCTGGGTTAAGTATTTTTATTACATCAAACACAACTCTCAACCAAAAACAATGCAGGAAGATTCGCTATGAACGAAATGCTCTACGACCGCTCCTTAGAAAAAGAAAATTGCGGTTTCGGCTTAATTGCTAATATTGATGGTGTGCAAAGTCATAAAGTGGTGCGCAATGCCATTTTGGGTTTGTCGCGCATGCAACACCGCGGCGCGGTTTTGTCAGACGGCAAAACAGGCGATGGCTGCGGTTTATTGTTGCAAATGCCTGCTTCGTTTTTCCGCATGGTCGCGGAAGAAGCGGGTTTTGCTTTAGCACCGAATTTTGCCGTTGGTCAGATTTTCTTGCCGCGCGATGAAGCTTTGGCGGCGGAATTCATCAACATCATCAATGAAGAATTGACTCGCGAAACTTTGAGCATTGCCGCTTGGCGCGATGTGCCTGTGAATGTGGATGTGTTGGGCGAAATTGCTTTGGCGGATATGCCAACGATTAAACAGGTTTTTGTGAATGCGCCACACGGCTGGCGGATTCGCGACATTGAACGCCGTTTATTTGTTACTCGTCGTCGCATTGAAAAACGCATTTCACACGACGATTTCTATATTTGTTCGCTTTCTAATCAAACCGTGATTTACAAAGGTTTGTGCATGCCTAAAGATTTGCCAAAGTTTTATTTGGACTTGGCAGACTTGCGCATGCAATCGTCTATTTGTTTGTTTCATCAACGTTTTTCTACCAACACCATGCCGCGCTGGAAGCTGGCGCAGCCCTTCCGCTATTTGGCACACAATGGCGAAATCAACACCATTTCAGGCAACCGTGCGTGGGCGCGTGCGCGTGCTTATAAATACCACACACCGCTGATTCCCGATTTGCAGACGGCAGCACCGTTTGTCAATGAAACAGGTTCGGATTCCAGCTCGCTGGACAATATGTTGGAAGTGTTTGTGAATGGCGGCATGGATTTGTTCCGCGCCATGCGTTTGCTGGTGCCGCCTGCATGGCAAAACAACCCTGACATGGACGACGATTTGCGTGCGTTTTACGACTTCAACTCAATGCACATGGAACCGTGGGATGGTCCAGCGGGCATCGTTTTGTCAGACGGTCGTTATGCCGCCTGCAATTTGGACAGAAACGGCTTGCGCCCAGCGCGTTATGTGATTACACAAGACCGCTTGATTACCATTGCTTCGGAAATCGGCATTTGGGATTACGCGCCTGATGAAGTGGTGGAAAAAGGGCGCGTTGGGCCAGGGCAATTGTTGGTGATTGACACCAAACACGGCAAATTATTGCATTCAGATGAAATCGACCAAGAACTGCGTGCGCGTCATCCGTATCGCGCGTGGTTGGATAAAAATGTGCAGCGTTTGATTCCGTTTGAACAATTGCCAGAAGACGAAACGGGCGATGCCAGCATGGACGAAGAAACGCTGGCGGTGTATCACAAACAATTTTTATACGACCGAGAAGAGTTGGAACAAGTCTTGCGTGTGTTGGGCGAAGACGGACAAGAAGCGGTTGGCTCAATGGGCGATGATACGCCGTTTGCGGTGTTGTCGGAGCGTGCGCGTTTGTCGTTTGACTATTTCCGTCAATACTTTGCGCAGGTAACGAATCCGCCGATTGACCCTTTGCGTGAAGCGCACGTGATGAGTTTGGCAACCAGCATCGGTCGCGAAATGAGCGTATTTTTTGAAGCCGAAGGCATGAGCAGCCGCGTCAATTTCAAATCGCCCGTTTTGTTGTATTCGGATATGCAGCAACTTTTGCGTTTGCCGTCTGCACATTATCAAAACCAAATCATCAGCACTTTATACAATCCTGCTGAACACGGACTGCAGACGGCAATCGAGAAATTATGTGATGAAGCTGAAGCGGCAGTGCGCAATGGCGCGGTGTTAATCGTGATTTCCGATAAAGGTTTGGCAAAAGGTTTGCAACCAATTCCAACGCCTTTGGCTGTGGGCGCATTACAAAATCGTTTGGTCAGCAAAAACCTGCGTTGCGATGCCAACATCATTGTGGAAACCGCCGAAGCACGCAATCCGCATCATTTTGCAGTGTTAATCGGTTTGGGTGCGACCGCGGTTTATCCGTATTTGGCATACGAAAGCCTTGCCCACATGGTGAACAATGGCGCGATACACAAACCTTTGCGCGTGGTGATGGCGAATTTCCGTAACGGCATCAATAAAGGTTTGTACAAAATCATGTCCAAAATGGGCATTTCGTGCGTGTCCTCTTACCGTTGCGCCCGTTTGTTTGAACTGGTCGGCATGAACCGCGAAATCGTTGATTTGTGTTTCCCAGGCATTGCCAGCCGCATTGAAGGCGCGTCTTTTGCCGATTTAGACGAACAAATCACCGCCAACGCCAAACGCGCGTGGCGACGCAGCCAAGATTTGGACGCTGGCGGTTTGCTCAAATTCAAACCGCAAGGCGAATACCACGCCTACAATCCAGAAGTGGTAAACAGCATTCAAGCGGCGGTAAACACGGGCGATTACGCCAAATACCGCGTTTATCGTGATGCGGTAAACAACCGTCCTGTAACCACCATTCGCGATATGTTGCGTTTGAAAACCGAAACTTGCCAAGCGATTGATGTTGAGCAAGTTGAACCAGCCGAAAACTTGTACAAACGCTTTGACAGCGCGGCGATGTCCATTGGCGCATTAAGCCCAGAAGCACACGAAGCCTTGGCAACGGCAATGAACCGCTTGGGCGGCTACTCAAATTCGGGCGAAGGCGGCGAAGACCCGAAACGTTATAGCACAGAAAAAGTGTCTAAAATCAAACAAGTGGCATCTGGACGTTTTGGCGTTACGCCTGCGTATTTGATGAGCGCGGAAGTGATTCAGATTAAAGTGGCACAAGGTGCGAAACCTGGCGAAGGCGGTCAATTACCTGGCGACAAGGTTACGCCATACATCGCGCAATTGCGTTACGCCGTCCCTGGTTCAACCCTGATTTCGCCGCCGCCGCACCACGATATTTACTCGATTGAAGACTTGGCGCAGCTGATTTTTGATTTGAAACAAATTAATCCTAAAGCATTGATTTCGGTGAAATTGGTGTCTTTACCTGGGGTTGGCACGATTGCGACAGGCGTTGCTAAAGCCTATGCCGATTTGATTACCATCGCAGGCTACGACGGCGGCACAGGCGCATCGCCGTTAACCAGCGTGAAATACTGCGGCTCGCCTTGGGAGTTGGGCTTGGCGGAAGCACAACAGGCTTTGGTGGAAAACAATTTGCGTCATAAAGTGCGCTTGCAAGTGGATGGCGGCTTGAAAACGGGTTTGGACATCATCAAAGCGGCGATTTTGGGTGCGGAAAGTTTTGGTTTCGGCACAGGCCCGATGGTGGCTTTGGGCTGTCGTTATCTGCGTATTTGCCATTTGAACAACTGCGCGACAGGCATCGCGACTCAAGACGACACTTTGCGCAGCAAACATTTCCACGGCGACGAAGAAAAAGCGATGAATTATTTCCGCTTCATCGCCCAAGATGTGCGCGAAATCATGGCGGAACTTGGCGTGAGCAAATTAACCGATTTAATCGGTCGCACCGATTTGCTGGAAATCATTGAAGGCAAAACCTCGTTGCAGCGCGGTTTGGATTTGACTAAATTGCTGTATCAGCCAAAAGTGCCAGCAGGCAGCGCAACTTATTGCACCCAAAACAACGCGCCTTTAGACAAAGGTTTGCTCAATAAGGCGATTGTGGAAGAAGTGCAGACGGCATTTGCAGGCGGCAAAAACGCCGAAATCAGTTTGGACATCAACAATCTCGACCGCTCGGTTGGCGCAACTTTATCGGGCATGATTGCCAAGAAATTTGGCAACCGCGGCAATGGCGAGCAAACGTTTGACATCAATCTCACAGGCACGGCTGGACAAAGTTTGGGCGTGTGGCTGGCTGGTGGCGTGAACCTGAATTTAACAGGCGATGCCAACGACTATGTCGGCAAAGGCATGGCAGGCGGCCGCATCGTCATCAAACCGCACACGGGTGTGGCGTTCAAAGCTGAAGACGCGGTCATCGCAGGCAATACCTGCTTGTATGGCGCAACTGGTGGCGAACTGTTTGCGTCGGGTCGCGTGGGCGAACGTTTTGCGGTGCGCAATTCGGGGGCAACGACTGTGGTGGAGGGCATCGGCGACAATGGTTGCGAATACATGACAGGCGGCGTGGTAACGGTGTTGGGCAAAACAGGCATCAATTTTGGTGCAGGCATGACAGGCGGTTTTGCCTACGTTTTAAACGCAGACGGCAAGTTTATGGGACGCATCAATGGCGAAATGGTGGAAGGCTTGGGCATTGAAAACTTGCCGATGCACCAAGAACATTTACGCGGTTTGATTGCGCGTCACGTTGAACTCACGCACAGCCACATCGGCGAACAAATTCTTGCCGACTGGGAAAACTACGTCAGCAAATTTGTGTTGGTGAAACCGAAAGCCAACGACGTGAACGCGTTGTTGGGACACAAACGCCGCAGCGTGGTGGAATTGCGCGAAGTAACGGCTTAATCTGAACGCGATTAGGCGAGCAAGCGTGGCTTGTTGCCTAATCGCCCAAAACTGGATTGAAGCCCGTTTGCAGACGGCATCAGCCTGTCAAGCAAGCGTTTAAAAATAAATATTGAATAAGAATACAGCAACAAGGAATACCATTATGTCCAAGGAAAACGTTTATCAATTCATTGATTTACCGCGGGTTGACCCAGCCAAAATTCCTTTGAAGCACCGCAAAACCGATTTTGTAGAAATTTACCAAAATTTCACCGACACCCAAGCGCAATCGCAAGCCGACCGTTGCTTGGCGTGTGGCAATCCCTATTGTCAAAACAAATGCCCGTTGCATAACAACATTCCCAACTGGCTGCGCTTGGCGAATGAAGGGCGCATCATTGAAGCCGCCGAGTTGGCACACAGCACCAACACTTTGCCAGAAGTGTGCGGTCGGGTTTGTCCACAAGACCGTTTGTGCGAAGGCGATTGCACGCTGAACGCCGAGTTTGGCGCAGTAACCATAGGTAATGTCGAAAAATACATCACCGAAAAAGCCTTTGAAATGGGCTGGAAACCGAGTGTGAAAAACATTCCGAAAGCAGGCAAAAAAGTTGCTGTCATCGGGGCAGGTCCAGCAGGTTTGGGTTGTGCCGATGTGTTGATTCGCAACGGCGTAGACGTTACCGTGTATGAACGTCAGCAAGAAATCGGCGGTTTGCTTACGTTTGGCATTCCTGCCTTCAAATTGGAAAAAGACGTGATGAGTCGCCGTCGCGAAGTGTTCAGCGACATGGGCATCAAATTTCAGTTGGGTGTGGAAATCGGCAAAGATGTGCAACTGGCTGATTTGGTGGAACAATATGACGCAGTGTTTTTGGGCGTTGGCACATATAAAGGCATGAGTGCCGACATTCCCAACGAAAACGCCGAAGGCGTGTATTCCGCCTTGCCGTTTTTGATTGGCAATACCCAACATTTGCTTGGTTTAGACGCGCCAAATTATGTGAGCATGGCAGGCAAACGCGTGGTGGTGTTGGGCGGTGGCGATACGGCAATGGACTGCGTGCGCACATCGGTTCGCCAAGGCGCAAGCGAAGTAACCTGTGTTTACCGCCGCGATGCCGATAATATGCCAGGTTCACGCAAAGAATACAGCAACGCCAAAGAAGAAGGCGTGGGCTTTGCGTTCAACGCGCAACCTGTGCAAATTGAAGCCGATTTGCGCGCAATTACCACAGACAAGGCTGGCAAAGTAACAGGCATTCAAGTGGTGTGCACCCAAATGGGCGCAGCAGATGAACACGGTCGCCGCCGTGCCGAAATCATCGCGGGCAGCGAAGAAATCATTGAATGCGATGCCGTGATTGTGGCGTTTGGTTTTGCGCCGCACGAAATGCCATGGCTCGCCAGCGTGAACGTGGTTACCGATAATCGCGGCAGAATCGCGCGTTTAGGGCATTTGCCACAGCAAACGTCTAACGAAAAAGTGTTTGCAGGCGGCGACATCACGCGCGGTTCGGATTTGGTTGTTACCGCCATTGCCGAAGGTCGCGAAGCCGCCCAAAGCATCATGGAGTTTTTAGACGTTTAAAGCCTTGCGCAAAACGTTTGCCTCAAATTCCAAAAGCATTAAGACTCGTTTCAAGATGCCGTCCGCAGTTATCCTACACTGCAGACGGCATTTTTCTTGCTTTGGGTTTTCTTTATGCTTTGTTTTCAGTAAAATTACGCACTTTTTCAGCAAAGGCAACACTATGTATTTTGTCGACCGCACCGCCGTGGTGTTAAAACCCACGCAACACTTTTTAGACTGGCTCAAAAGCACTTACGAAAACGCCCCTGAATTGACTTTAGAACAATTGCGCAGCAACTGTTCGGTGTTTCTCGTGCCAGAATTTGATGCGCCAGAAGAAGTGGTGTCGTATTTTGATGAACGCTATCAGCAAATTTTTGCCGCCGAGTTGGCAGGCTGGGAAGAAAACCAAAAATTGTGGCCAAAAGACATGAGTTTACAAGCCTTTTGGCAGTTTTTTGATGTGGAAATTCACGACATGGTGTTGGACATGGAAGAAGCACAAATCCAAGTCAGCCCCGTGTTGGACAATATGATGTAAAAAATGCAAGCCTTTCTTGCGGAATTTCGACCATCTAAATGCTTGATGATAAGCAGTTTATTGTTGCACGCGGCGGCGATTGTTTTGACGCTGGTCGAATTTTATGGCGCGATGCGGATTGTGGGCGTGATTTTGTTACTTGTGTCGGCAATTTACGCCCACTGGCAACAAAATTTGCGTTCGGCTAAAGCGGTAAAACGGCTATACATCAACACGCAAGGGCAATCGTTTGTGCAATTGAATCGCGCGAATAATGAGTTGCCCGCAAGATTATTGCCACAAAGCATGGTTAGCCCGTATTTTTGTTTGCTGACTTGGCAAATCGAGCAAGAAACAATTTATCAGCTGGTGTTGCCCGATATGTTGGACAAAACCGCTTTTCGGCGTTTACGCGTGTGGGCGAAATTTCATCCGCACCACAAAAACACCAACACACTCAATCGCATCTAAAAGGCGGTTCAAGCCTTTTTCAAACTGCAGACGGCATGATTATGAACAAAACCTTAAACGACTGGCTCAGCCATTTGGAAACCGCCCACAGCAACGGCTTAATTGACATGGGTTTAGAGCGCGTGGGCGAAGTGAAAATACGCATGGCGTTGCAGCCGACTTGCCCCGTGATTGTGGTGGCTGGCACGAACGGGAAAGGCTCGATTTGTGCTTTTTTAAGCCAGATTTACACGCAAGCAGGCTTCAAAACAGGCACGCTCACCAGTCCGCATCTTTTGAAATTCAATGAGCGTATTGCGGTCGGCTGTCAGGCAGTGAGCGATGAAACGATTATCGAATCGTTTGAACGCATTGAACAAGCGCGTGGCGACATTTCCTTAACTTATTTTGAATTCAATACTTTAGCGGCAGTAGACATTTTTCAGCGCGAACAAGTGGACGTGATGATTTTGGAAGTTGGCTTGGGCGGACGTTTGGATGCGGTGAACGTGTTTGATGCCGATGTTGCCATCGTCAGCAGCGTGGATTTAGACCATCAAGCGTTTTTGGGCGACAATATTGAACAAGTCGCGTTTGAAAAAGCAGGCGTGTTTCGCGCTGGCAAAGCCGCGATTTGCGGACAAAATCCGCCGCCCCAATCTTTGGTGGAACACGCAAACAATATCGGGGCGAAATTGCTCATCAGTAAAGATGATTTTTCGTTTAGCAAATTGGAAAATCAGCAATGGTCTTTCCACTTTCATCCGCAACATAATGATTTATTCGCAGAAAACTTCAAGCGCAATCGCAACGCTTTGCCGATTCCTGCCTTGCGTGGCGCGTATCAGCTGGGCAATGCCGCCTGCGCTTTAGCCGCTTTGGAGTGTTTGAACGAACGTTTGCCTGTAGACATCGGCGCGATTAAACGTGGTTTGTTGTTGGTGGAAAATCCCGCGCGTTTCCAAGTGTTACCAGGGCGACCGCTGACGATTTTAGACGTGGGACACAATCCGCACGCCGCGCGTGCCATGCGTCAAAGCCTGATTGCCTTGCCGTTTGCCCAAAAACGCATCGCCGTGTTCAGCATGTTGGCAGACAAAGACATGAACAGCGTTTTGGAAATTCTGCGCGACCAATTTGACGAATGGTATATCGCGCCTTTGGATATGCCGCGCGGACAAAGCAACGAAGCCTTGCTCGCCAAAATGCAAGAACAAAACATTGAGACCATCCAAACTTTTGAGCACATTGCCGCAGCCTATCAAGCAGCCGTGAATAATGCGACAGAAAATGATAGAATCGTGGTTTTTGGCTCGTTTCATACCGTTGCCGAAGTGCTTGCCATTTTATAACTGGGGAAAAAATGTCCAATCATAATCGCTTAAAACCGTTGCAAAACGAACAAGAAGAACAAATGAAACGCAAAAACCGTCGCCGTTTAGCAGGCGCGTCGGTGATGGTGGTGGTCGGTGGATTGTTGCTGGGCAAAGCGTTTACTGCCAACGATGCCGAACCCGAACAAGATATTCAAATCATGGCGAGTGCCGCGTCGGGCGAGCAAATCGCATCTGCAGACGGCATCGCCGCCAGCGTGCCAGCCCAAGCGCAAACACAAGCGCAGTCTAATCCGCTTCCAGCCCACTTTGATACACCCAAAGAAATCCAACAATTGAGTGATGAAGAACTCGCCTTGCTGGCGGCTTCACAAGAAAACATCGTGCCGATTGAAGAGCAGCAAGACCAAGCGGTTTACGAGTTAAAAGAAGGGCAAGAAACCATTGCCATGACCGCATCAGACGGCACAGTGCAAACCATCGTACGCAATGAAACAGGGCGAACAGCCGCCGCCGTTGCCACAACAGCCGCTGCCGCCGCCGCTTTAACCGCCGAATCCAAAACCGACGAAGCCACCAAACAAGCTGCCGAACGCAAGCGTCAAGAAGCACGCCGCGAAGCCAAACGCGCAGAACAAGAACGTTTGGCGCAAAAACGTGAAACCGCAGACGGCACAGAAACCGAGAAAAAACAACAAAACGAAGCGCACGCAGAGCGTTTGGCTGCACAAAAACGTGCCGAACGCTTGGCGGAACAAAGAAAAGCAGAACGTTTAGCCGAACAGAAAAAAGCAGCACAAAAACCTGCTGAACGCACTGCTGCCGAGAAAAAGCAAGCGCAAGAGCGCGAAGCGGAACGTGTTTTGGCACAAAAACGTGCCGAACGTTTGGTGGAGTTGAAAAAAGCTGAGCGTTTAGCCGAGCAGAAAAAAACGACGCAAAAACCTGCTGAACGTACTGCTGCCGAGAAAAAGCAAGCAGCAAAACCTGCTGAACGTACTGCCGCCGAGAAAAAGCAAGCGCAAGAACGCGAAGCGGAACGCGTGTTGGCGCAGAAACGTGCCGAACGTTTGGCAGAGTTGAAAAAAGCAGAGCGTTTAGCAGAACAGAAAAAAGCGGCGCAAAAAGCCGATGCTGAACGTACTGCTGCCGAGAAAAAGCAAGCGCAAGAACGTGAAGCGGAACGTGTTTTGGCGCAGAAAAGAGCTGAACGCTTGGCGGAGCTAAAGAAAGCAGAGCGTTTGGCCGAACAGAAAAAGCAAACAGCAAAACCTGCTGAACGAACTGCCGCTACACCTAAACCGCAGACAGCAAAAGCAGCTGAACCAAGTAAGCAACAGCAAGAAGCCAAGCGCGTTGCGGAATTGAAAAAGCAAGCGCAAGCGCGTGAAGCCGATAAAAAGCAGGGCAATACGAATAATCTGTCGGCTTTGGCACAAGCGGAACGCCGCGCTGCCGAGTTGAGAAAGCAGGCGCAAGAAGCGGAACGCGCTGCGGCGCAATTGCGTAAACAAGCGCAAACAAGCCAAAACAAAGCGCAGACGGCAAGCAAGCCTGCAGAGAAAAAAGCGGTAGAGAAAAAAGCGACCGAAGCGAATAAAACTGCGCCGAAAAAAGTAGAAGTCAAAAAAACAGAAGCGCCGAAGAAGGTAGAAACCAAAAAAACTGAAGCCCAGAAAAAAACTGAAGCGCAAAAAGCCAAAGCGAAAACCGACAACAAGGCAAAACCTGCTGCCAAAAAAGAAGCAGAACGCTAAATCAAAGGCATGAGCGATGAACAGCTTTGATATGGTGGTGGTGGCGATTGTGCTGATGTCGTGGGTGATTTCCATGACGCGCGGCGTGA
>JAUNMN010000024.1 GCA_030531795.1 Neisseria sp. | reverse complement strand
TCCAAAGGAACGATTTCCAGTAAATGCCCTAATGGACGGGTAATCACGGCAGTTTCTGCGCTTTCGTGTCCAACATTGACAATATTCTTGCCATACATGCGCGATTGTTCGCAATAAGTTGCGTCTGGCATTTCGCTCAAATCAACGCGCTTCCAACCTGCTGCGTTTTTAGACCAAAAAGTGGGCTGATATTCGGCGGCAACCAAATAACTGCCGTCTGCAACGGCTTTCGCGCTTTGGTATTGATAATTTTGTTCGCCTTTTTGCACCAAATTTTGTTTGCCTTGCGCGGTAATCAGTTGCAAAGGTTTGAAAATTGACAAACGGTCGGCGGCTATCGGCGAAAATTCGGGAAATTCGCCGTAACCTAAATTCGCTTTCAAAATTTCGCCGCCGTGCGTGTGTTCGGTTTTCACCCAAACGCGATGCGCTTGTGCACTGCTTGCGGCGAACGTCATCAATAATGCTGCTAAAATCGCTGATTTCATCGTAAAAATCCTTGTTTTGAGAATTTTGTTGTTTGAGAAAATATTTTATTTGTTACAATATAACAAAACAAATCTTATTCGGCAACGGTTTTGTTTGTTTTTGTTGGCTTATGTATTTTTGCGTAACGATTTTGGGTGCAGACGGCATCAACAAACTTTTTCGTAATCGCGTTGGCTGTTTTATAATTGCGTTTTTGATTGAATAAGGCGATGTGTGATGCAAAATGCAAACTCTTTACAAACCGTGGAATTGAAGGTTTTGAATCCCAAAATGCAAGAATTTTTGCCTACTTATGCCACGGCTGGCTCGGCTGGTTTGGATTTGCGCGCGTGTTTGGACGAAGCGGTAACGCTGCAAGCGGGCGAAGTGTTTTTGGTGCCAACGGGTTTGGCGATTCATTTGGCAAATCCGAATTATGCTGCGGTGTTGTTGCCACGTTCGGGTTTGGGACACAAACACGGCATTGTGTTGGGCAATTTGGTCGGTTTAATTGACTCAGATTATCAAGGCGAATTGAAGGTTTCTCTGTGGAATCGCGGCAAGGAAGCGTTTACGATTGAACCGCTGGAGCGCATCGCGCAGATGGTGATTGTGCCTGTGGTGCAGGCGCAGTTTAAGGTTGTCGATGAATTTGAACAAAGCGAACGCGGCGAAGGCGGTTTTGGTAGCACAGGCAAAGCGTAACGCCAAACCTTCACGCAAAATGCCGTCTGCAGTTTGAAAGATTTGCAGACGGCATTTTTATCAAAAAATCAATCTTTTAGATATTCAATAAACTCATCGCAAGCACGCAATAAACCTTGGGCGATTTCGCCTTCTAACGAAGTGTGTCCGCCTTGCACGATGCGTAAATCCAGTTCGGGAAACGCCTGTTTCAAATCCCACGCGCTGCGTGTTGGCGTGCATAAATCGTAACGCCCTTGCACAACTATCGTTTTAATGTGGCGGATTTTGTCCATATTGTTTAACAACGCACGTTCATTATCCAGCCAGCAACGATTCACAAAATAATGGTTTTCCAAACGCGCCACCGCCCACGCATAATCGGCTTCTTCTTCGGTCGGCACAGGTTCAAAACGCACCAAATAGCCTTCCCAATTCGTCCACGCACACGCCGCTTGGCGTGCTTTCGCTTCGTCTTCGCCAAACAAAATATCGTGATACGCGTTGACCAAATCGCCGTGGCGTTCGGGGGCAATCGGCGCTAAATAATTTTGCCATTGCTCGGGATAAATATTGCTCACGCCGCCCGCTTCGTTCAGCCAATTGATTTCGCTTTGGCGACCCAAGAAAATGCCACGCAAAATCAAACCTGTAACGCGTTCGGCATGAGTTTGGGCGTAGGCAAGCGCCAGCGTGCTGCCCCAGCTGCCGCCAAACACCAGCCATTTGGCAATGCCCAAATGTTCACGCAAGCGCTCGATGTCGGCAATCAAATCCCAAGTGCTGTTTTCGCGTACTTCGGCAAATGGCGTGGAGCGTCCGCAACCGCGTTGGTCTAACATAATCAAACGGTAATGTTTGGGATTGAAGAAACCGCGAAATTTCGGCGTTGTCCCTGCTCCTGGTCCGCCGTGCAACAAGATAACAGGTATGCCGTCTGCACTGCCCGATTCTTGCCAGTAAATCGTGTGCAAATCCGAAACTTGCAAAAAACCTTCGTTTAAGGGTTCAACTATAGGGTGCATTTTTTCTTCCATTTGATGTTTTTAGTCGGCACTTGAAATGAAACAAACGCCAGATGAAACCTGTTCAAAACTCCAGATTTGAGTACCGTTCGCAATGAAAGCATCACAAAGAAATGTAGCAAAAATGGCGTTTAGGCAAAGATTTCAAACTGCAGACGGCATCTTGCCTTATTTCTCAGCCACTTTCGCCAACTCTTCACGCATTTGGCGTATCACTTGGGCATAATCTGCTTGCCCGAAAATTGCCGAACCTGCGACAAAAGTATCTGCCCCTGCTTGGGCAACCGCCGCGATGTTGTCTACTTTGATGCCGCCGTCCACTTCCAGCAAAATCCGCTTGCCCGTTTTCGCTTCGTATTCATCAAGTATGGCACGCGTTTGGCGAATTTTTTCTAAAGTATGTGGAATAAAACTTTGTCCGCCAAAGCCAGGATTCACCGACATCAACAATACCAAATCCAAGCGGTCTAACACATTTTCCAACACCGAAACCGAAGTCGCTGGATTCAACACCAAACCTGCTTGGCAACCCTTATCGCGTATCAAAGCCAAACTGCGGTCAACGTGGCGACTGGCTTCGGGGTGAAACGTGATGATGTTTGCCCCTGCATCGGCAAACGCCACAATCAAATCGTCCACAGGTTCAACCATCAAATGCACGTCCATCGGCACGCTGGCATACGGCTTCAAAGCCGCACAAACCATAGGTCCAAACGTTAAATTCGGCACATAATGATTGTCCATCACATCAAAATGTATCCAGTCCGCGCCTGCGGCAATCACATTTGCTACTTCTTCGCCCAAACGCGCCATATCCGCCGCCAAAATGCTTGGTGCAATCCGAAAATCCATTTTTATTCCTTCATTTATTTCGTTTAATTGAATCATTAGCCCAGATTTAGCTTGCTTAAAAATTAAGCAAATCTTTACACAACTTTGCAGCCATTATACCGCGTTTGACACAGACACCAAGTATATTGCACAACCATTTTAGAATCATAATAAAGCCAGAGGAACATCGTGCGAACCACACATGCCCGCGTTTCACTATTGCCGATGCTGTTTGTCTGCAGCATTTTACTCACGCCGCTCGCCGCGCAAGCTGGCCCAAGTGGCAACCAAGATTTATTGCCCAGCTGCGATATGCGTGCGCTGAATTTGACTGGCGCACAGCTGAACGAAATTCGCAAATTGCGTACCAGCTACAAATTAGCCAAAGACCGCGCGCTTACTTTAGAACGTCGCATCGACAAATCGCGTCGCAGCACAATTATCCGCATTTTGGAAAACAGCAAATTTGATGAACAAATGGCTTTGCGTTACGTTAATGAACGCCTAGAACCCAGTAAAAATCTGGCGGTAGAACAGCTGGCGACACATCAGCGTTTTTACCAAATTCTCAATGAAACCCAACAGAAAAAATGGCTGGAAATGTGTGTTCAATAAACGCCATGCTCGCACCAACATCTGATGCCGTCTGCACCTAAACCGCAGACGGCATTTTCGTTTTCAAACGCTTCTCGCGACCGAACAAACTATTGCGAAAAACGCTTGCTTTCAGTTAAAATCGCGCATTCCAACTTAGGTTGCACATCATGACTAAATTTATATTCGTAACTGGCGGCGTTGTCTCTTCATTAGGCAAAGGGATTGCCGCCGCTTCTATTGCTACCATTCTCGAATCGCGTGGTTTGAACGTTACCATGCTCAAACTCGACCCTTACATCAATGTTGACCCTGGCACGATGAGCCCTTTCCAACACGGCGAAGTGTTTGTTACCACAGACGGTGCGGAAACCGATTTGGACTTGGGACACTACGAGCGTTTCATCAATGCCACGATGACGCGCCGCAACAGCTTCAGCACAGGTCAAGTGTATGAAAACGTTATCGCCAAAGAACGCCGCGGCGATTATTTGGGCGGCACAGTGCAAGTGATTCCACACATCACAGACGAAATCAAACGCCGCATTCACGAAGGCGCGGCGGGCTATGATGTGGCGATTGTGGAAATCGGCGGCACGGTCGGCGATATTGAATCTTTGCCATTTTTGGAAGCCATTCGCCAAATGCGTAGCCAACTCGGTCGCAACAACACCCTATTCGCCCATTTGAGCTATGTGCCTTACATCGCGGCGGCTGGCGAAATCAAAACCAAACCTACCCAGCATTCGGTAAAAGAAATGCGCAGCATCGGCATTCAGCCTGATGTGTTGATTTGCCGCATGGACCGTCCTATGCCAGACGATGAACGCCGCAAAATTGCGCTGTTCTGCAATGTGGAAGAACGCGCGGTTGTCGGCAGCTACGATGCCAACAGCATTTACGAAATCCCTGAAATGCTGCACAACCAAGGCATAGACAACATCATCACCGAACAATTGCAACTCAATGTCAAACAAGCGGATTTAACCGACTGGAAAAAAATCGTTTACGCGATTCAAAACCCGAAACATACGGTCAAAATCGCCATGGTTGGCAAATATGTGGATTTGACCGAATCGTATAAATCGTTGATTGAAGCACTCAAACACGCAGGCATTCACACCGAAACCGATGTGCAAATCACCTTCGTAGACAGCGAAGCGATTGAAAAAAATGGCGGCGATGTCAGCATCTTGCACGATATGGACGCGATTTTGGTACCTGGTGGCTTCGGTTCGCGTGGCGTAGAAGGCAAAATTGCGGCGGTGCGTTATGCACGCGAAAACAAAGTGCCGTATTTGGGCATTTGTTTGGGTATGCAAATCGCATTGATTGAATACGCGCGTGATGTGGCTGGTTTGCAAGGTGCGAATTCAACCGAATTTGATTTGAAATGTGCTGCACCAGTAGTCGCTTTGATTGACGAATGGCAAAGTGCAGACGGCAGCGTAGAAACGCGTGATGCCGATGCCGATTTGGGTGGCACAATGCGTTTGGGTGCGCAAGAAGTGGAACTCAAAGCCGATTCTTTGGCGGCGAAAATCTATGGCAACACCCAAATTCAAGAGCGTCATCGCCATCGCTATGAAGTGAACAATCACTATTTGCCGCAATTAGAAGCGGCTGGCTTGGTGATTGGCGGCGTGTCTATCGGTCGCGAACGCTTGGTGGAAACCATTGAATTGCCAAATCATCCTTGGTTCTTCGCGTGTCAATTCCACCCTGAATTTACTTCAACGCCACGCAAAGGACACCCTTTGTTCAGCGCGTTTGTGAAAGCCGCTTTAACCAACAAAAAGGCGTAATGCTTGATTTCATGCCACCTTCGGGTGGCATTGATTTTACGATGCCGTCTGCGCGTTTACAGTTTGTAAACGCAAACTAACTCAATTCGCGCCAACATTAAAAAACATCAAAATGCTTGCGCATTTTCCGCCCTGCTTTTATGTTCGCTTTTTTCGGAATGTTCACATGAAAAACATCGTTATTTTGATTTCTGGACGTGGCAGCAATATGCAAGCCATTGTTGAAGCCCAAATCCCCAACTCCCGCATTGCCGCCGTGTTGAGCAATAAAGAAGATGCTGCAGGTCTGGCGTGGGCAGCGGAACGCGGCATTGAAACCGCCGCACTCAATCACAAAAACTTTGCCAGTCGCCTTGAATTTGACACGGCGATGATGAATTTGATTGACGAATATCAGCCTGATTTGGTGGTGTTGGCTGGCTTTATGCGGATTTTAACGCCCGAATTTTGTCAGCATTATGAAAGTCGCCTCATCAATATTCATCCATCTATTTTGCCTGCCTTCACGGGTTTACACACCCACCAACGCGCGCTGGAAACAGGTTGCCGCGTCGCAGGTTGCACCATTCACTTTGTTACCGCCGAATTAGACAGCGGCCCAATTATCGCGCAAGGTATTGTGCCGATTATCGACGGCGACACTGCAGACGGCATCGCCGCACGCGTGTTGAAAGTGGAACATCAGCTTTTGCCACAAGCCGTTGCCGATTTTGTGGCTGGACGTTTGCGCATTGAAGGCAATCGCGTGATTGGTAATCAAAACATCGCTACCAACGCACAAATGTTGGCATAACTCTTTTATTGTTCGCACACACGAGGAAAAAACATGAACAAAAAAACGCTTTTCACACTCATCGCAGCCGCTTTCGCGTTTGCACCTTTGAGCCACGCCGCCGAGTTGCCACAAAGCGCCGAGTTGCAATATTCAGGTTCATTCGGCATTCCCGCCACCATGACCTTTAAACGCTCTGGTTCAAACTACACCATTGTTTCGCAAATCAATGTGCCTTTATACAAAATTCGCTTTGAAAGCGGCGGCACAATCAGCGGCAACACCTTAAAACCAAGCTACTATCGCGATGTGCGCAATGGCAAAGTTTATGCCGAAGCCAAATTCAGCGGCAGCCAAATCAGCTACGGCAAACGTGGCGAAACCAAAACCGAAGCCATTAACGGCGTGGCTTTAGACTTGTTCGCCCTTTCTTGGCAACTCGCCGCCAACGATGCCAAATTGCCTGCTGGCTTGAAAATTACCAACGGCAAAAACCTGTATCCCGTGAGCGGTTTACACAAAATCGGCAGCGAAAATTTCAAATTCGCAGACGGCACAACAACAGTGAATAAATACCGCGTTCGCCGTGGCAATAGCGTTATTCTCTACTCGTTCGCACCCGATTTAGGCAATATTCCCGCCCAAATCAACTACAGCGATGATGGCAAAACCTATAACCTCAAACTCAAAAGCGTGAGCATCAACGGTAAAAAAGTTCAGCCATAAACACAGATGCCGTCTGCAAATCCCAACTGCAGACGGCATCTCACTTTTCATTGCCATAAAAAACGGTATGCCCAAACATACCGTTTTTCTATTTATCTAAACCAAATCAATGGATTAAATTGAAGCATTGATGAACGCCACCAACTGACCTTTAGCCAACGCGCCCACTTTAGTCGCCACGTTTTGACCGTCTTTGAATACCATCAAAGTTGGAATGCCACGTACGCCAAATTGTGCTGGAGTTTGGTCGTTTTCATCAATATTGATTTTTACCACTTTCAATTTGCCTTCAAATTCAGCCGCCACTTCGTCCAAAATCGGGGCAATCATTTTGCAAGGACCGCACCAAGGTGCCCAAAAGTCCAACAAAACAGGCACATCAGATTTCAAAACGTCTTGTTCAAAAGTCGCATCGCTTGCGTGTACAATCAATTCGCTGCTCATAATCTTTCCTTTTTTCGTGTGTCAAAAATAAATGGGCAAACGCCCTTTTCTCTCTTGCCTCGCAGAATAGGGCTTAAGTCGCAAAATTTCAAGAGTTAAAATGCAATAATAGTTTTCTCGTATATTGATGATTAGGCGAAGCAAACACTTTTTCGCATTCGCCTTCTTCCACCACTTGTCCGTTTTGCAAAACCAAAACCCGATGCGACAAAGCACGAATCACTGCTAAATCATGGCTCACCAAAATCAATGCCACGCCATATTGTTGTTGCAAATCAGCGAGTAAACGCAAAATTTCGCCCTGCCATTGCACGTCCAAGGCGCTGGTCGGTTCGTCCAACACCAACACTTTCGGTCGCACTATCATCGCACGAGCAATCGCCAAACGCTGGCGTTGTCCACCCGAAAATTCGTGCGGATAACGCATCAAAATATCATCACTCAAACCCACTGTTCGCAAACTTTCTTGCACGCGTTCGCGTTTTGCCTGTTCAGACAAATGCGCCTCATGTACGCTCAAACCTTCGCCCACAATTTGCAACACGTTCAAACGCGGATTAAAGGCGGAAAACGGGTCTTGAAACACCATTTGAATGTCGCGTCTATGTTTGTTTTGAAAAGATTCGCCAGCGATTTGCACGCTGCCGTCTGCACTCATTAAAGCCAGCAATGCCTTGGCAAGCGTGGTTTTGCCGCTGCCGCTTTCGCCGATAACACCCAGCGTTTCGCCTGCTTTTAAGGCAAACGACACGGGTTGCAACAGCGTTTTTTGGGTGCGTCTGAACCAAGATTGTTTTTGCGTAATCGACACGCTCAAATCTTCGGTACGCAACACTTCTGCCGTTGCAGACGGCACAGCCTGCACCAAACGAGACGGCGTGGCGTTTAACAGCATTTGGGTGTATTCGTGTTGCGGATTGCCGAAAATCTCCGCCACGCTGCCCTGCTCCACGATTTCGCCGCGCCGCATCACAATCACATCATCGGCAAAACGGCGCACCAAATTCAAATCGTGGGTGATGTAGAGCAGCGTCATCGCCTTTTCGCTTTGCACGCCTTGCAGCAAATCCAAAATCTGTGCTTGCACCGCCACATCTAAAGCGGTGGTCGGTTCATCGGCGATTAACAATTCAGGTTCGGCGGCAATTGCCATCGCAATCATCGCGCGCTGGCGTTGCCCACCCGAGAGTTGGAAAGGATAAGCGTTAACCTTTTGCTCGGCATCATTGATGCCAGTTTGTTTTAATAAATCAATGGCTTGTTTCCACGCTTGGCGATTATCCAAACCCAAATGCAGACGCAACACTTCCACAATTTGCTTGCCCACCGTCATCAAAGGATTGAGCGCGGTCATCGGTTCTTGAAACACCATGCCGATTGCTTTGCCGCGCCATTGTTGCAGTTGGCGTTGGCTGGCAGCCAAAATGTTTTGCTCATGAAAACGCATTTCGCCTTGCCAGCACACCGCTGGATTCAATTGCAACAAACCTTGTGCCAACACGGTTTTGCCGCTGCCACTTTCGCCAACAATCGCGGTTTTACGTCCTTGTTTGATGTTTAAACTGATGTTGTGCAAAACCTGTTTATCGCCAAAATAAGCATTTAAGTTTTTGATTTCAATGATATTCATCGCACACCTCTTGCCCGCACATCAAACGCCGCTCGCAAACCTTCGCCGATAAACACCAACAAAAGCAACATGATGGTTAAGGTTAAAAACACCGACAAACCGATCCACCACGCATCTAAATTGTCTTTGCCTTGCGCCAACAATTCGCCCAAACTCGCTTGCGATGCTGGCACACCCAAACCCAAAAAATCCAAGCTGGTCAATGCCAACACCGCACCCGAAATGCGAAACGGCAAAAATGCCAGCACGGGCGTTAAACTGTTGGGAAAAATGTGTCGCCACATGATTTGGCGGTTGCTCACGCCCATGCTTTTGGCAGCTAAAACGTAATCCATTTGGCGGTTTTTCAAAAACTCGGCACGCACATAGTCCGATAAACCCATCCAGCCAAACAGCGACAGTAAAATCAATAAAATCAATAAACTGGGATTAAAAAACGAGGACAAAATAATCAGCAAATACAGTTCGGGCAAACCGCCCCAAATCTCCAAAAAACGCTGCATCACCAAATCGATTTTACCGCCGAAATAACCTTGAATCGCCCCTGCGAACACACCGATAACGGTCGTTATCGCGGTTAAAACCAAAGCGAACAACAGCGAATCTCTAAACCCATAAACCAAACGCGCCAACACATCGCGTCCTTTGTCGTCCGTGCCTAAAACATGGCGTGCAGACGGCGGTGCGGGGTCGCTGAGCGTGTCAAAGTCGTTCAAAGTGTTGCTGGCGTAAGGATTGAGCGGATACAAGGCACGGTTGCCGTCTGCACTTAGCTGACTGCGAATAAACGGGTCGAGATAATCGGCTGGCGTGTCAAAATCGCCGCCGAAATCTTTGTCATGATAATCGGCAACAAGCGGAAAATAATGCTGATTTTGGTAGTGAATCCACAAAGGTTTGTCGTTGCTCCACAAAGGCGCAGCCAGTGCAGATAAAAATAAAAACAACAAAATCAACAAGCTATAAAATCCGCGTTTGTGTGCTTTGAAGGCTTGCCATGCCGAATGAGTGGGTTTCATGGTTGAAAATCGTTTCAAAAGTGAATGATGCCGTCTGCAGACGGCATGGTTTTATTCGGCGCGCGGCGTGAACAAGCCCGACGACAAATAACGGTCGCCGCGGTCGCAAATAATGCACACCACGCACGCGCCATTTTCTTGTTCGGCGATTTGCGTCGCCACCATCGCCGCCGCGCCCGATGACACGCCCGCAAAAATGCCTTCGCTTTGCGCCATCAAGCGCGTGAAATTTTCGGCATCATCTTGGCTGACATCGCGCACTTCGTCCACCAAATCCGCTTCAAAAATGCCAGGTAAATACTCCACTGGCCAACGGCGAATCCCTGGGATTTGCGAACCTTCGCTCGGTTGCAAACCGATGATTTGAATCGCAGGATTTTGCTCTTTTAAGAATTTGGCAACGCCTGTAATCGTGCCAGTTGTGCCCATTGAGCTGACAAAATGCGTGATTTTTCCTGCGGTTTGTTGCCAAATTTCAGGGCCAGTCGTCAAATAATGCGCCTGTTTGTTGTCGGCATTATTGAACTGGTCCAGCAGCTTACCCTTGCCGTCTGCAGCCATTTCCGCCGCCAAATCGCGTGCTTCTTCCATGCTTTCGGTTTCAATCAAAGTTGCGCCGTAAGCCGCCATCGCGTCTTTGCGCTCTTGCGTGGAATTTTTCGGCATCAGCAACACCATTTTGTAACCGCGCATCGCCGCCACCATCGCCAGCGCAATACCCGTGTTGCCGCTGGTCGCTTCAATCAGCGTGTCACCCGCCTGAATTTCGCCACGCAATTCGGCTTGCACAATCATATTCAAAGCAGGACGGTCTTTCACCGAACCTGCTGGATTATTGCCCTCCAACTTCGCCCAAACTTGCGCATTTGGGTTGGCGTTTAAGCGTTGCAAAGCAACTAAAGGCGTGTTGCCCACCGTTGCAGAAAGCGTGTGTATTGTCATCATCAAATCCTTTAAATCATTGATATTATTTTATTTTGTTGGTATTTCGGTTTTACTTTGCCACAATGGCGAAAAACCGTTTGCAAGCAAACGGTTTAAGTTCAAGCAGGCACGCGATTTTAACACCGAACAGCAATGCTCGTCATGCGCGTGCCGTCTGCAGATTAGTGCGAATGCGCTTTGTGGTCGCCGTGGTTATGATGGCTGTGGTCGTGTCCGTGATGGCTGTGGTCATGATGCTCATGAGCTTGGCTGCCGCCAGCATTTGATTTCACTTTAACCGTTACCGTTTTCGCTTTCGCGTGTTTGAATTTCAAAGTTAAAGGGAAAGTGTCGCCTGCTTTTAATTGTTTTTTCAAACCCATCAACATCACATGGTAGCCACCAGGTTTCAAATCAACTTGTTTGCCTTTTAGCAAAGCCACGCCGCCAGCCACTTCGCGCATTTTCATCATGCCATCTTCATGAACGTGTTCATGCACTTCAACTTTGCTGCTCACTGTTGTGCTCGCACCGATTAACACATCATCGCGTTTGCTGTCGTTTTCAATTTCCAAAAACACGCCGCCTGTTTTCATGCCTTGAACGGTTTCACGCGCCCAAGCGTTTTCTGCTTTCACACCAGCTGCCAAAGCGTTCGCCGCAGCCGCTGCCAAAATGGCTGTCATCACGATTTTTTTCATCTTCAATCTCCAAAGTTCATGCCGAAAACCCTATGCTAAATCATGCTTCCGTTTTCCACAATATGCAAAATTTGTGCTGAATCAAGTTTTAAACAATTATTTACGCCGAATGTTTCGCATTTAAAAATGCACGCTGATTTCACGCCACGAAGCCATCAGCCACAAAATCGCCAACAGCGTTAAAGCGATGTATTGTGCCGCCGAGCCAACGTCTTTCGCGCGTTTTGCCAAAGGATGTTTTTCCAGCGAAGTGTGGTCTACCGCCGCTTCAATGCCCGTGTTAAATAGCTCCACAATAATGCTCAAAAACGATGCCAACACCAACACCATTTTGGTCGTGATACCAAATGGCACAAAAAACAAAAGCAGCAACAAAGCGCCGTTTATCCACAATAATTGACGAAAACCTTGCTCAGTGCAGGCGGCACGGATGCCGTCTGCAGAATAGCCTAAAGCATTGATAATACGCTTTAAACCTGTTTTGCCTTTGATTTGTTCGGCGTAACTTTGTTCGCGTTCGCTCATGCGTTTTGCTCCACCGCGTCTATGAATTTGGCTGCCACATCAAAACCTTTTTGCTTCATGATTTCTTGGAAACCCGTCGGGCTGGTAACGTTTACTTCCGTCAAACAATCGCCGATGATATCCAAACCTGCCAACAAAATGCCGCGTTGCCACAATTGCGGTGCAAGCGTTTCGGCGATTTCACGGTCGCGCGCGCTCAATTCTTGTACCACACCGCGTCCGCCAGCCGCCAAATTGCCGCGCGTTTCGCCTTGTTGCGGAATCCGTGCCAGTGCATACGGCACAACTTCGCCCGCGATAATCAGCACGCGTTTGTCGCCATGCACAATTTCAGGCAAATAGCGTTGCGCCATAATCGTGCGGCTGTCCAGCTGCATCAAGGTTTCCAAAATGCTGCCGATGTTGGGGTCGTTTTCACGCAAACGGAAAATGCCCATGCCGCCCATGCCGTCTAAAGGTTTCACGATAATGTCGCCGTGTTCCGCCAAAAATTTGCGCACTTGCGCCGCACGCGTGCAAACCATGGTCGGCGCGGTAAACTCGGCAAAATTCAAAATCGCCAGTTTTTCATTAAAGTCGCGCATAGACTGTCCGCTATTGAACACTTTCGCGCCTTGTTGTTCAGCTAAAGTCAGCAATTGCGTGGCATACAAATATTGCAAATCAAACGGCGGGTCGGTGCGCATAATCACCGCATCAAATTCAGTCAATGCCGTCTGCACTTTGGCTTGCGCGTCAAACCACGCGTGGTCGTCATCGTTTTTTGCCCCCAAAAACGCAAACTCGCTCGCCTGTGCCACCACCGCATTGCCCGCCACTGACAGCTCGCCAGCCAGCGTGTGAAACAAACGATGCCCACGCTTTGCCGCTTCACGCATCATCGCGTAAGTCGTGTCTTTATAGGTTTTGAAACTCGCCAGCGGGTCGGCAATAAACAAAATTTTCATCGCAATACTCCAAGAAAAATAGCCCGTATCATACACCTTTCAAAGCACTCTGTGTTACACTCTCGCCCCATGAAAACCAAGAATTTTGCTGGCAAGACTTGCCATTTTTTCGCTTCAGCTGCCGCCGATGCGCCGCTGTTTGTTACCTGTTTGGACAAACACGATATAGCCCCGACCGTTGAATTGTTGTCGGCACATTTTGACGCGTCTAAAAACGCCTTTAATCTCTTGATTTTAGAAGAAGAAAACTGGGAAAGCGCGTTCACGCCTTGGCAAGCAGCGGCAGTGTTCAAAAAAGCCCCCGATTTTGCAGGCAAAGCCGATGAATATTTTGCCTTGCTCACTGAAGAAATTTTGCCGCAAATGCAGCAAGAATATGGCTTAAATCCAGCCCATCACGCATGGTTGGGCTATTCTTTGGCGGGTTTATTCGGCGTTTACACTGCCTATCAATATGATTTTTGGCACAAAATAGCGGCGGTTTCTGCATCCTTGTGGTTTGACAATTTTCTGGAATTTGCCCAAAACCATGCCGTCTGCAGTCGCGTGCAGCGTGCTTATTTTTCGGTGGGCGAACAAGAGAAAAACAGCAAAAATCCACGTTTGGCAAAGATTGAAGACAATCTGCTTGCCGTCTGCACTTTGTGGCAGCAGCAAGGCATCGCAGTGCAATTTGAACGCAATGCAGGCGGACATTTTCAAGATGTTCCGCAGCGTTTACTTAAAGCAATCAACTATTTACTTCAGCCATGAACTGCCCTTGTCAATCGCAAAAACCGTATTCGCAATGCTGCCAGCCTTTGCATCAAGGTGCAGCGGCAGCGAGCGCTGAAGCCTTAATGCGTTCGCGTTACAGCGCGTATTGCTTGCAAGACATTGATTACATTGTTGAAACCACCGTTCCCAGCCAGCAAAGTTTATTAAACCGCGCCGATTTGCAAGCGTGGAGCGAGCAAACTCAATGGTGCGGTTTGGACATTTGGCACAACGCCCCGAAAGTTGGCAAGCAACACGCCCAAGTTGGGTTTACCGCCTATTTCACTGCAGACGGCACGCGCCACGAACACCGTGAATTATCGGGTTTTGTACAAATCAATGGGCGTTGGTATTTTCTTGACCCGACCGTGCCGCTACCGAGCATGAATGCCGTCTGCGTGTGCGGTTCGGCGAAAAAATTCAAACATTGCTGCGCCAAAGTGATGTAAAGCAAAAATGTAAAGAGAATATAAAGAGACAAAAATGAGCAAACGACATACTTTTTTATTGCTTACCTTATTGTTTACACTGGCTTTTATTGTGTTGATTACCATCGGCAGCTATTTGCTGTCGATTCAAGAAAAGCAATTTGGCATCGCCGCTTTTTTGTTTGCTTTTGCCACCGTTTTCGGGCAAATCGCCTCGCTTGCCTTGTTTTTGCGTGAACACGCGCGCTACAAATTTTTGCGTCAAAACAGCGAACAACATCAGCACAATCAGGAATAAACATGTTAGAACGCATCGTTTTAGCCAGCGGCAATGCTGGCAAATTAACAGAATTTAATCAATTATTTAATGCACACGGCATCAGCGTTTTGCCGCAATCGCAGTTTGCCGTGCCTGAATGCCCCGAACCGCATTTCACCTTTTTGGAAAACGCGCTCGCCAAAGCACGCCACGCCGCCAAACACAGCGGTTTGCCTGCGCTGGCAGACGACAGCGGTTTGTGCGTCAACGCTTTAAACGGACAACCTGGAGTTTTATCAGCACGTTTTGCTGGCGAACCCAAATCCGATGCCAACAACAATGCCAAAGTTTCAGAACTCTTGAAAAATCAAGATGATAAATCGTGTTACTACGTTTGCGTGTTGGTGTTGGTACGCCATGAAAACGACCCGCAACCGATTGTGGCACAAGGCGTTTGGCAAGGACAATGGCAAGCAACGCCTGCTGGCGAAAACGGTTTTGGCTACGACCCGCATTTTTATGTGCCGCAATATGCTTGCACCGCCGCCGAGTTAAGTGCCGAAACCAAAAATGCGCTCAGCCATCGCGGCATTGCCTTGCAAAAATTACTCAATGAAATCCAAGCATTAGCCTAAACCTTACCTTAAACTTTGTTGCAGACGGCATCGTGCCGTCTGCAGTACCCTTTATCATGCAAATCCAATTTCATCGCACTTCCCAACTCACCGCCCTGCCGCCGCTTTCTTTGTACATCCACATTCCGTGGTGCATACAAAAATGCCCGTATTGCGATTTCAATTCGCACAAAATCAAAAGCACGCTAGACGAAAAATCTTATGTCGATGCCTTACTGATTGATTTACAAAACGAATTGCCTTTTGTGTGGGGACGGGCGATTGAAACGATTTTCATCGGCGGCGGCACGCCCAGCGTGTTTTCGGCAGCGGCAATCGACCAGTTGCTCAGCGGCGTACGCTCGCTCATCAAAGTTCAACCCGAAGCGGAAATCACTTTAGAAGCCAACCCAGGCACATTTGAAATTGAGAAATTTCAAGGATTTAGAGACGCTGGGATTAACCGTTTGTCCATCGGTGTACAAAGTTTTGCCGATGACAAACTCAAAGCACTCGGACGCATACACAACGCCAGCGAAGCACGAAAAGCCATTGATTTGGCAACCAAAATTTTTGAACGCGTCAATATTGATTTGATGTATGCCTTGCCCAATCAAAGTGTGGACGAAGCGAAAAACGATGTGCAGACGGCAATCGACCATGGTGTGAGCCACATCAGCGCTTATCATTTGACGCTTGAACCGAACACCGCCTTCGGACACACGCCGCCTGCAGGTTTGCCACAAGACGAAGCGGCGATGGACATTGAAGATGCGGTGCATGAAACGCTGGCGGCTGCAGGTTTTGCGCAATACGAAACCAGCGCTTTTGCCAAATCGGCAAGCCAGCAAGCGCGCCATAATCTGAACTACTGGCAATTTGGCGACTACATCGGCATCGGTGCGGGTGCGCATGGCAAAATTTCCAGCCACAGCCACATCGAACGCACCACCCGAAAACGCCACCCGAACGACTATCTCGCCGCCATGCACGGCAATCCACAAGCCGCGATTGAACGCGTAGCGGTTGCGCCCAGCGATTTGCCGTTTGAATTTATGATGAACGCCTTGCGTCTGAAAAACGGCGTGCCGACCCATTTTTTCCAAGAACGTACAGGGCTAAACATCGCCCAAATCGCCAAGGCGATTCGCGTTGCCCAAGAAAAAGGTTTGCTTAGCCAAGACCCAAGCCGTTTGCAAGCGACCGAACTGGGCAGCCGTTTTCTAAACGATTTGATTAACTGTTTTTTGGATTAAGGCTTTATCATGCCGTCTGCAACATAAGCAACAAAGCAAACTTCACAGGAGAAAATCATGAAAATCAAAAATTTAACTTTATCACTCGCTTTAAGCAGCGTTTTATTGAGCGGCTGTGCCCACGAATTTACGTCGGAACTTTGGGACCGTGCCCTTCAATACGATTATGAAGACACTTGGCAAGCATTAGGCAGCGATAAAATTTACGCGTTTGGCGTCAGCAAGCCCAACAGCAGCAGCTTGCCGCCCGATCGTTTGCTGTTGCTGGGCGAACAATTTACTTATGTTGTGAACAAACCCATCAATGTTGAGCAACGCGAAAATCAACCCAAACTGCTTGCCGCTTTGCGCGCAACCGAGTTGTCTAAACCGTTTTCGCTGGGCTACAGCGCGTGGATAAAACAAGAAGCTTATATTCAAGTTGGGCTGTCGGAAAACAAAGAAGACTTTACCGCGGCGACATCGCCTTTGAGCAGACGGCAAACCTTTCCTGATGAAGCCTGTTTGAGTTACAGCATCACACCCAAACAGCCTGAAAAAATCCGTCAACAAGAAACCCAAAAATTAAAAGATTTGGGGTTCACGCTTGAACGTTCGGAAAGCAATGGCACGCAACATTACGCCAACTGCTATGGCAGAATCAACGGCAAGATTTACCGCAACAGCGAAAGCATTGCCGCCGAATACCGCTTCAAAACAGGCGTTCCCGTTAAACTCGGTTTGTTAGACTACCAAACAGTGGTCAATCCAGGCGGCATTTTGACAGGCATCGCGCTCACACCAGCCGCCGTGCTTGCCGATATTTTCATTTTGCCGCTGCTCTCTGGTTTCGCAATACATTAAAACCAAACACAATGCCGTCTGCGACTGAAGACGCCCTTTTCGCAAAACTGCTGGGACGTTCAAAACCGCAGACGGCATTTTTTATTTCACATTTAAGACAAAATCGCAGGGGCAAAACGCAAAATCGTGTCGCGCAAAGGAATCAATTTGCCGTGGAAAAAGTGCGACGACTCAGGCAACACCACAATCGGCAAATCCTGTTCACGCGCCCAGTCCAAACTTTGTTGCAAAGCCACCACTTCATCTTTTTCGCCGTGAATCAACAAGGTTTTCGCCACATTCGGCGCAAGCGGTTCTTTGCGTTCATAATGGTTTACCGCAGGCCCCATCAGCAACAGCAAATCGGGTTCACGCAAATGCGAAGCAAACAGCGAAACGTAGCCGCCAAAAGAAAAACCCGCAATCGCCAGTTGCGTTAAATGCGGATGTTGGGCGCGGGCAAAATCAATCACCGCCACACAATCTTCGGTTTCGCCCTTGCCATAATCGTGTTCGCCTGCGCTGTTGCCCACGCCGCGCAGATTCGGCAAATAACAATGAAAACCCAGTTGGCTCAATGCTTTAGCTGCAGTTTGAATCACTTTATTCGTGAACGTGCCACCGTGCAAAGGATTCGGGTGATTAACTACCGCCACGCCGCGTTCTTGCCCTTGCGCAGGCAGGTAAATCGCTTCCAACACGCCAACAGGCCCAGCAATCTGCAATGCATTTGGTTTTAACATATTCATTTTCTATTCACTTTAAATTTTCAATTGATTATTCATATTTTATTCAAACCGCCGCCGAATATGCCGTCTGCAGACGGCATCACAAATAAAAATGCTTGCCGTTGTGTTGATTCGCCGCTTTCATCGCGCTCAACAGTTGGGCAAAATCCAGTTCATATTGTTCCGACAGTTTGGCTGCTTTTTTCTTTAAGTTTTCTAAATTCAAATCTTTAGGCGTATTCTGAAACGCCATCACCGCCACATTGCCATGACTTTGTGCAGGCACTTCCAACACGCGCCCTTCAAACACCGCCAGCAAACTTTCCACAAAACGCTGATAGCGTTTGTCACCGCTCCACCAGTTTGTTACAAACACGCCATTTGCCGATAAAGCGCGCCGACAGTTCGCAAAAAACTCCTCACTCACCAAGGCATCAATGATTTGCTCGCCGTCAAAACCGTCCACCAAAATAATGTCGGTGCCGCCACGCACCGTTTTGATGTATTCCGCGCCGTCCGCTTCCACAATTTCAAAATGCTCGCCCTCTTCGGGCAACTCAAACAAAGAACGCGCCACCGCAATCACTTGCGGATTGATGTCCACTGCCGTCTGCACCGTTTGTGGCAAATACGCCGCAATCCAACGGGCAAACGAACCGCCGCCCAAACCGATTTGAGTGATATGGCGCGGCGCATCGGTAAACAACAGCCAAGCCATCATCGCCCTGCTGTACGACAAAACCAGTTGCTCGGGAAAATCCAAATTCATCGAACTTTGAATCGTTGCCGAACCCAAGTGCAAAGAACGAATATTGCCCTCTTCCGAAATGCCCACTTCAGGCATGGCAAGGCGTTGCGTCCGAACGCGACGATAAGGATGAGCCATGTTTTTCATCTCAACATCAAAACCGCGTATTTTAAACCTAATTCACAGACTTTTCAGCACAAACTGCAGACGGCATCGTCCACTTTCCAACAAAATCCAAAACAAATTTATTTTAAAAACAAAAAAATATCAGCAAATCGCCAAAATAAACACAAAAATCACTTGTCAAAAAAAAGAAAAATCAGCATAATGCCGTCTTTCTTTGCCGGTGTAGCTCAGTTGGTAGAGCACCTGACTTGTAATCAGGGGGTCGCGAGTTCGAATCCTGCCGCCGGCACCAGTTTTATTCATCAAACTTGTGAGGTTGAACTTATTTCAACTCAAAATTTAAGTTTGAAAATCGTTTTGCCGGTGTAGCTCAGTTGGTAGAGCACCTGACTTGTAATCAGGGGGTCGCGAGTTCGAATCCTGCCGCCGGCACCAAATCAAAAAGCAATCGTTTCATCGCGATTGCTTTTGTTTTATGCGTTTTAATTTTTTCATAAACTGCTGTTTTAAAAAGCAATAAAATCATAAAAAAACTTTACCACTCACTGCCTTGACGACTTTACGCCCAGCAATTACTATCAAATCCCCCTATTGAAAACAGAATAATGATGAGCAGCTTAAAAACCATCGCTATGGCGATTGCGGGTTTAACATTTTTATCCGCTGCACAAGCACAAACCTACACCGCCGAACAAATTCGTTTGGCGATGATTCATTTACACGCCACGCCTATGGATTATTCAGGCAGTGGCTTATCTTTTGGCGGCGGCAGCGTTTGGCACAATTTGCGCAATAATTTCCGCATGGCAGAAGTCAATTCTGAACTGGTTCGCCGTCATGAAAGCAAATTCATGAGCAACAGCGCGTATTTCAATCGCACGATGGAACGCAGCCGCCCTTATATGTATCACATCAGCACGGAAGTGGCGAAACGCAATATGCCAGCCGAAATCGCGCTGTTGCCGTTTATTGAAAGCGCGTTTGTAACCAAAGCCAAATCACACGTTGGCGCATCGGGTTTGTGGCAGTTTATGCCCGCAACAGGTCGCCATTATGGTTTGGAGCAAACGCCTTTATACGACGGCAGACACGATATTTACGCGGCAACCGATGCGGCTTTGAATTATCTGCAATATTTGTATGGCCTGTTTGGCGACTGGTCGCTGGCGCTGGCGGCGTATAACTGGGGCGAAGGCAATGTTGGCAAAGCGATTAACCGCGCGATGGCACAAGGTTTAGCCCCAACCTACGAAAACCTGAAAATGCCAGCAGAAACACGAAATTACGTGCCGAAATTGTTGGCGGTTCGCAATATTGTGAGCAACCCAAACGCGTTTGGCGTTCGTTTTAGCGATGTGGAAAATAAGCCCTACTTTCAAGCGGTTAATCTGTCACAACCGATAGACATCAGCGCGGCAGCGCGTTTGGCGCAAATCAGCGAAACCGAATTTTTATCGCTCAATCCTGCGTTCAAATCTCCTGTTTACATTCCCAAATCGGGCAGAAAAATGCTGCTTCCTGCATCTGCCGCGCAAACTTTTGAACGCAATTACAACAAAGCCGACAAAGCCAGCTTGCTGTCTTGGGACGTGTACACGCCCAGCTATGCCACCAGCTTGCTCGACATCGCCAGCCAATCGGGCATGAGCGTGGAGCAACTCAAATCGCTAAACGGCTTACGCTCCAACAATATCGCGTCTGGGCAAAGCATTTTGGTGAGCAAAAACGCCTTAAACGGCAACACGGCATTTCAAACCAACAGCTTCGCCAGTTTAGACATCGACCGCAATCCAAGCGACAACCGTTTGCAAACCGTGCCGCCGATTGCCAACCGCGCTTTCACGCCCAGCACGCCTGCGCCTGCGATTACAGTTGAACACGTCATCACGCCCGCCCCAGCCGTCATCAGCGCTCAAGTGCAGACGGCATCAAACCGCATCAACAGCGCACCGATTCAAGCCAGCGTGATTGAGAGAGCGGCAAATCGTCAAACTCATTCATCGGCTGATATTCAGATTGAACGTGTAGCAAATACCGTGAATATAAATTCACAAAACCGAATCACAGCACAAACATCGGACATTCAAGAAGTACGCATCCTACGCACTCCGAATCCAACGCCTACTTTAGCAAACACAGCAACGCAAGTTGCACCTGTGCAAGTGGTGAAATCGGCGACAGTGCAAGCACAAGAAGCGCGAACGGCAACAGCACAAATCCCTACAACGCAAGTTCGCCCAACTCCTGTTGTAATTGCGCAAACTCAAGCAGCTCGTACAACGCCTGTACAAATTGCCCAAATTCAGCCAACGAATACCGCGCCTGTTCAGCAGTTTGCGAACAATCCTGCGCCAAGTGGCACGGGCGATGCTTTACTGGATTTGGTGCAAAATGTTCAGAGCACGCAAACCGCTTATGTTGCGCCGCAACAAATGGCGGTGCAGACGGCAAATCGTGCGCAAGTTCAGCCTGTTGCGGCGAACACGCGCCCGGCACCTGCGGCGATTGACCCGAACGCCAACAGCCATCGCGTGGTTGCGGGCGACACGCTGTTCAATATTTCACAACGCTATAATATGAGCGTTGCCGAGCTGGCGGCTGCCAACAATATTTATGACAACACAATCAAACTGGGGCAGGTTTTGAAAGTTGGCGCAGCAGCGAGAGCGGCACGCAGCAACGGCATTCCTGCGTCTTACACGGTGCGTCAAGGCGAAACCTTAAGCGAAATCGCGCGCCGCTATAATTTGAAAGTGTCTGATTTGCAGAGGTTGAACAACGGTCAAACCCAGTTCCAAGTCGGTCAAAAAATCCGTTTACAAGGCATTTAATCACAAGCGCAGACGGCATGCCGTCTCAAAAATAATTTATTTTTCATCAGAAAGGGAAAATTATGGCTCAAATTGCAGCTGATATTTTTAAAGCCTACGACATTCGTGGCATTGTGGACAAAACCTTAACCGAAGAAGCGGCGTATTTAATCGGTCGCGCCATCGGCACGCGTGCAGCACGTTTGAATGTGTCGCAAATCGCCATCGGTCGCGACGGTCGTTTGAGCGGCCCACGTTTATTGACGCAATTGGCACGCGGCATCAATGACAGTGGCATCAACGTTTTGAATGTGGACATGGTTGCCACGCCGATGTTGTATTTCGCTGCTTTGCAAGAGTGCGCGGGCAGCGGCGTGATGATTACGGGTAGCCACAATCCGCCTGAATACAACGGTTTCAAAATGATGCTCGCTGGCGACACATTGGCTGGCGAAGCGGTGCAAGAATTGTTACACGCGATTGAAAACGATGATTTTGTGTCGGGAAGTGGCGAAGTGGTGGCACACAATATCGCCGATGCGTATCAAGCCGCCATTGTCAACCACATTCAGCCTGCTCGCCGCATGAAAATTGCGATTGACGCGGGCAATGGCGTGGCAGGTGCGTATGCAGGCAATTTGTATCGCGCTTTGGGTTTTGAAGTGCAAGAATTGTTCTGCGATGTGGACGGCAATTTCCCCAATCATCACCCCGACCCTGCCAAACCGAAAAATCTGCAAGATTTGATTGCGGCTTTGCGCGATGGCGATGCCGAAATCGGTTTGGCATTTGATGGCGACGGCGACCGTTTGGGCGTGGTAACAAAAGACGGCAACATCATTTACCCAGACCGTCAATTGATGTTGTTTGCCCAAGATGTGTTGGCTCGCAACCAAAATGCCAAAATCATTTTTGATGTTAAATCAACACGTTTACTCACACCTTGGATTGAGCAACACGGTGGCATCGCGGTGATGGAAAAAACGGGACACAGCTTCATCAAATCTTCAATGAAGAAAAACGGTGCTTTGCTCGCGGGTGAAATGAGCGGACACACTTTCTTCAAAGAACGCTGGTTCGGTTTTGACGATGGCATGTACGCAGGTGCGCGTTTGCTGGAAATTTTGTCGCGCCATGACAATCCATCGGCAATTTTGAACGCCTTGCCACAAAGCATGTCAACGCCTGAATTGAATTTGGATTTGCCTGCTGGCGTGAACGGTCATCAAGTGATTGCCGAGTTGGCGGCACAAGCCAAGTTTGAAAATGTAAAAGAAATCATCACTATAGACGGCTTGCGCGTAGAATTTGCCAACGGCTTCGGTTTGATGCGTGCCTCAAACACCACGCCTGTTTTGGTGTTGCGTTTTGAAGGTGACAGCGAAGAAGCATTAGCCGATATTCAAAATCAATTCAAAAACTTAATTGAAAGCCACCCTGCTTTGACTTGGGCGGTGTAAGTGTCATCGTGCCGTCTGCAGTTGGGTGTAGACGGCATTTTTTTGGCGTTTAGCGAACAAAACATGAGTAAACACATTCTTTTAGGCATCACGGGCGGCATTGCGGCATATAAATCCTGCGAGTTGGTGCGGCTATTGAAAAAACAAGGGCATCAAGTCAGCGTGGTGATGAGCAAGGCGGCAACCGAATTTGTTTCGCCGCTCACCTTTCAAGCACTCAGCGGCAATCCCGTTTTGAGCGAAACCCACACGGGCGAGCTTGCCAGCAATGGCATGGCGCACATCAACCTCACGCGTGCAGCCGATGTGTTTTTGATTGCCCCAGCCAGCATGAACACCATCGCTAAAATCGCCCATTGCATTGCCGATAATTTGCTGACCAACTTGGCGGCAGCGCGTAAATGTCCGCTGGCGATTGCCCCTGCGATGAATGTGGAAATGTGGCAAAACCCAGCCAACCAGCGCAACATCGCCCAGCTGATTGCAGACGGCATCACCGTTTTTCAGCCCAATTCAGGCGAACAAGCGTGTGGCGAAGTGGGTATGGGCAGAATGTTGGAAGCACACGAATTAGCCGAATTATTGCCCGATTTATGGACAGCGAAAACCCTGCTCGGCAAAAAAATCTTGCTTAGCGCAGGCGCAAGTTTTGAAGCCATCGACCCCGTGCGCGGCATCACCAACCTATCCAGCGGACAAATGGGCATGGCATTAGCACGTGCCTGTCGTGCCGCAGGTGCAGAAGTGCATTTGGTTTACGGACAAGTGCAGACGGCATTGCCAACTGGTTTAGCCTCTTACACCCAAGCCATCAGCGCACGAGAAATGCATGATGCAGTGATGCAGCGGATAGATACGCAAGACGTGTTCATCAGCGTGGCAGCGGTTGCCGATTACCACATTGCCAACCGCCAAAACCAAAAAATCAAAAAAGACAAAACGGGCATACCAGTGATTGAGTTGGCAGAAAATCCCGACATTCTCGCCAGCGTCGCACGTTTGCCGCATGCACCGTTTTGTGTCGGTTTTGCTGCCGAAAGCGAAAACATCTTGGCACACGCCCGCCAAAAACGCGCCAAAAAAGGCATACCGATGCTGATTGCCAACGACGTTTCCATCGCCATGGGCAAAGCCGTGAACCAAATCACGATTTTAGACGACGAACAAGAA
>JAUNMN010000023.1 GCA_030531795.1 Neisseria sp. | reverse complement strand
TTATCGCACGAAATCAAGTTTTTTTGAATTGTGTTTGCTTTGCGTAACCGCTTTGCTATGATGTTTATAAAATGACTTTATGCTTTGATTTTGGATAAAATTGAACCGTTTAAGTGGCAAATCAAGCCAAAAACGTTTATGAAAAAGGAATTAGAAAAAATGGATTTACATGATATTCGTCAAGATTATAGCCAGCAGGAATTGTCGGAAAATCAGTGTGCGGCTGAACCTTTGGCGCAGTTTCAAGCGTGGTTGAACGAAGCGATGGCGGCGAAAGTGAATGAGCCGACGGCGATGAATGTGGCGAGCGTGGGTGCAGACGGCAAACCGAGTGCGCGCATGGTTTTGTTGAAGGAAGTGAATGATCAAGGCTTTGTTTTTTTTACGAATTATGATAGTCGCAAAGGGCAAGCGTTAACAGAAAATCCTGTGGCGGCTTTGACTTTTTTCTGGCCTGAACTGGAACGCCAAGTGCGGGTGGAAGGGCGTGTTGAGCGTTTGAGCGAAGCGGAGTCGGACGATTATTTTGAGTCGCGACCGTATACCAGCCGTTTGGGGGCATGGGCGAGCGAGCAGAGCCGTGTGATTGCGGATAAATCGGTGTTGGTGAAACGGGCGGCGGCGTTTGCTTTGCAACATCCTTTGCACGTTCCGCGTCCGCCGCACTGGGGCGGTTATGTGCTTGTGCCTGATTATGTGGAGTTTTGGCAAGGGCGACCGAGTCGTTTGCATGACCGAATTGTGTATCGTTTGGCGGAGCATGGCTGGGAAAAAGTGCGTTTGGCACCGTGATTTTGATTTATGAATAATGAGATGCCGTCTGCGTTTGATGTGAAAAACCAAGTTGCAGACGGCACAAGATAAATGGAGTAGGCGATGAGTGAAGCGATGTCGGTTTTGGCGAAACCTGCAGTGCGCGTTTTGACGATTGCGGGTTCGGATTCGAGTGGTGGCGCGGGCATTCAGGCGGATTTGAAAACGTTTGGCGCGCTGGGGGCGTATGGCGCGAGCGCGATTACGGCGATTACGGCGCAAAACACGCAAGGCGTGCAGGGTGTGTTTGCTGTGCCGTCTGCGATGATTGCGGCGCAGTGTCGTTCGGTGTTTGATGATGTGCGCATAGACGCAGTGAAAATCGGTATGTTGCCCGATGTGGCGAGCATTGAAGCGGTGGCGGAGGTGTTGCGTGTGTATCGCCCGCCGTTTGTGGTGTTGGACCCTGTTTTGGTGGCAACTTCTGGCGACAGTTTGGCTTTGGAAAACACGATAGACGCGATGAAAACGGCTCTGTTTCCGTTGGCAAATTTGCTCACGCCGAATTTAAATGAGTTGGCGGCTTTGACGGGGCAAACTTTGGCGAAAAACGAACAGGAAATGTTGCGTCAAGGCGAGTTATTGTTGCAAAGCGGCGTGGCGGCGGTGTTGCTGAAAGGCGGACATTGGGCAGGCGATACGGCGCGCGACTGGTTGGTGCAAACGAATCAGCCTGCGCAATGCTTTGTTACTTCGCGCGTGGATACGAATCACACCCACGGCACGGGTTGCACTTTGGCTTCGGCGATTGCGGCTTTGTATCCGCATCGGCAACGTTTGGATTTTGCAATCGCGGCGGCGAAAAGTTATTTGCACGGCGCACTGGACGCAGGCAAAACGTGGCAAGTCGGCAAAGGACACGGGCCGTTGGCGCACTTTTGGCGTACGGTTCGTGATTGAACGGCGTGAATTTGTGATGCAAACGGTAAACGTGAAACGGAATGACACCGAAAACGAATGAGGCGTTTTAAAGCGTTTTGATGAAGATTGAATGTGAAACAAAACGATGCCGTCTGCAGCTGAACGCGTTGCGTAGTGAAACTACGGAGCGGTTCAGGTGCAGACGGCATCGCTGTTTTCGGGTGTTATTTGCAAACGATTTGATATTGTTTGTCGCTTAAAGAACCAGCTGGAATGCGCAACGCAGCCGTGTTGCGCAAATATTGATGTTGCGCCACAACTTGCCCTTGCGCGTTGAGCAACTCGATTGCGGTTAAACGATAAGTGTGATTTTTGCAGTCAATTTCCCAAGTGCCAACCGCGGTTTTGTAGACTGGTGTGTCTTGAAAACGGTGTTGTTCGGTTTTTTGAATCACCATGCGGTCGCGGAAAGTGGCGATTTGTCCTGCGCGTTTGATGCTGCTTTGGTCGATGTAGTTGCGGATATTGCCATTGTGCGTGTTGCCTAAATGTTGCCAGTTGCCCGCGACATTTGGGCCTGTGCTGGCACACGAAGCCAGCAAGAAAACGCTGCAAAAAGTGCTCAATGAAAGAAAATGTTTACGGTTCATGCGGGTCTTTCTGTGTGATGCCTTGGTGGGGGCGGTGTTCAGCGGCTGCCGAACGTTTTACAATACGCGCTTTATTATAGCGGAAATTTTTTTATGACCAAGCGTATGCAAGACGTTTTACGCGACGTGTTTGGCTATCCCGAGTTTCGGGGCGAGCAAGAAAGCATTATTCAAACGGTGTTGCGTGGCGAGCATACTGTGGTGTTGATGCCAACGGGTTTTGGAAAATCTTTGTGTTATCAAATACCTGCTTTGATGTTGGACGGCGTGGCGATTGTGGTGTCGCCGCTGATTGCTTTGATGAACGACCAAGTAGCGAGTTTGAAATCGTTTGGCGTTCTTTGCGAGGCTTTACACAAAGACACGCCACACGAAACCATGTTGCACATTTCTCAAGAAATGGTGGAAGGGCGGCTGAAGTTGCTGTATGTGTCGCCCGAACGTTTGGTGAGTGAAAATTTTTTGCGTTTTTTGGCACAAATCAAAATCAGCTTATTCGCGATTGATGAAGCACACTGCATCAGCCAGTGGGGACACGCGTTTCGTCCTGAATATCAGCAATTATCGGTGTTGGCGCAACGTTATCCGAACGTGCCGCGCATGGCTTTAACCGCAACCGCAGACGGCAACACGCTTGCCGACATCAAACATTTTCTGTCGTTAAATCAAGCACAAACCTTTGTTTCCAGCTTTGACCGCCCGAATATTTATTATCAAGTTGTGGAAAAAAACAACACCAAAGAGCAGCTGCTGCGTTTCATCAAAAAACAAATGCCCAAACAAAACGGCATTGTGTATTGCGGCAGAAAACAAGATGTGATGGATTTGACTTTTTTCTTGTTGGAGAATGGTTTAAACGCTTTTCCGTATCACGCCGATATGCCAGCAGATGTTCGCGAATCTGTGTATAAGGAGTTTATGGCAGACGATGAACTGATTGTGGTTGCCACAGTCGCATTTGGTATGGGCATAGACAAACCGAATGTGCGTTTTGTCGCTCACTTTGATATGCCGCGCAGCATCGAGCATTTTTACCAAGAAACGGGGCGAGCAGGGCGAGACGGTTTGCCTGCGGTGAGTTGGTTGGCTTATGGTTTGAACGACTGGACGCTGTTGTATGGCTACGCGCGTCAAATAGAAGACGAGCAGTTGCGCTATGCCGAAATCAATAAATTGAATGCGGTGTTGGCGTTTTGCGAAACCGTGGCGTGTCGCCGCCAAGTTTTGCTGCGCCATTTTGGCGAAGAGAGCGAAAAATGTGGGCATTGCGACAATTGTTTAAATCCGCCCGAACGCTTTGATGGCACGGATTTGCTGGCGGAATTGTTCACTTGCATTGTTGAAATGAAACAAAATCATTCGGCGAGCGATGTGATTGATGTGTTACGCGGTTCGCATAAAGACTGGATGCGGCGTTATCGTCATGATGAATTAGCCAGTTTTGGCGTGGGCAAACATTTGTCGGTTAAAGAGTGGCGCGCGCTGATACGGCAATGCGTGGCTTTGGGTTTTTTAGATGTGGACACCGAACGATTTAACACTTTGATTTTACAAGATTCGGCGCATCAATTTTTGCATGGACAAGGCAAAACCGTGTTTTTGCGTGCGTTGAAACGACAGACGGACAAGCTGAAACATGTGTCGCCCGAACGTTTGCGCACCGAACGCGAAGAGCGATTGTGGCAGGCGCTGAAAGAATGGCGCGTTCAGCGTGCGAAAGCGGAAGATGTGCCTGCGTATGTGGTGTGTTCTGACAAAAGTTTGCAAGCGATTGTGGATGTGTTGCCGCAAAATGAAGACGATTTGGGCGATGTTTGGGGTTTGGGCGAGAGTAAAATCAAAAAATATGGCGCGGACATTTTGGCGATTTGTCGTCGTGCTTTGGCGCAAACCGAGCAAAATCAGTTGCTGACTTAAATTGAAATCACGATAAAACGATAAAACGATGCCGTCTGCAAGTTCAAATTGCAGACGGCATCTGTGTTTGCGTTTAACGCGTTCAGTTGCTGGCGAAGGTGTTGCACGTGTTGATGTCGCCGCTGTTGAAGCCTTGTTTAAACCACGTCATGCGTTGCGCAGACGAGCCGTGCGTGAAGCTGTCGGGAACGGCGTAACCTTGGCTTTTCTTTTGCAAAGTATCGTCACCTACCGCTTCAGCCGCTTTCATCGCTTCTTCCACGTCGCCTACTTCCAACAATCCTTCGCGTTGCGCGTATTTCGCCCAAATGCCCGCGTAGCAGTCGGCTTGCAATTCCAGTTTCACCGATAAAGCGTTGGCTTCCGTGCTAGAATGTGCGTGCTGTTGCGCCTGATGAACTTTGGGCAAAGTGCCTAATAAGTTTTGAACGTGGTGTCCCACTTCATGCGCAATCACATAGCCAAAAGCGGTGTCGCCAGCCGCGCCCAGCTGGTTGCGCATGTCTTCATAAAACGATAAATCCAAATAGATTTTTTGGTCAGACGGACAATAAAACGGACCCATTGCCGCTTGTCCTGTGCCGCATGCCGTCTGCGTGCCGCCTGTGTACAAAACCAGTTTAGCAGGCGTGTATTGTTCGCCGTGTTTAGCGAAATATTCTTGCCAAGTCGCTTCGGTGTCTGCCAACACCACGCGTGCCAACTCGTTTAATTCGCTTTCTTGCTGGCTGTTGAGTGTGGATTGTTGCGCGGTGTTGCTTCCGATGGCTGGTGTGCCGACCACGCCCGATAAGTCCACGCCATAATACGCGCCCACCAGCAACACAATAATGCCCAAAATGCCCGATACTTTTCTGCCGCCGCCTGAACCTTGTCCGCGACGGTCTTCCACATTTGAACTTTGATTTCGTCCTTGCCAACGCATGATTTTTTCCCTGTTGAATGTTGATAAATAAACTATTGATTAAAATAAAAACTAAAATAATTCAAACCAAATTAAACGGCGTGCCGTCTGCAACTTAAAAGAAGTTTCTTTGGAGAAGCGACTGTGACAGTTGTCATTGAGCGCGTTCAAAACGCAGACGGCATGATGTTTAAATTCGGCAAAACACAATCGAATAAACGAAATCCATTCAATTGTGTTACGTTCGTTCCTTGCCCCAAGCGCAAATTTGCTCAAACGCAAACTCACAATTATTCCCACTGTCCGCGTTTCATTTTGTCCAGCTGACGGCGGTCGCGCTTGGTTGGTCTGCCGTCGGGATACGCCGCGCTGATGCGACTGGCTTGGTCAAGCAGTTTTTGCGTTTCACGCTTGGCGGCAACCGTTTCATTTTCGGCATACAATAAACGCGCTTCGGGCGCAGGTCGGCGTTGATGATTCAGCCCCAAAACCTTGAATTCATAAGGCAAAGAGTTCAGCGTCAAATGCACCACATCGCCCACTTGAATGTATTTGCTGTTTTTGATTTTCGCGCCGTTCACCAAAACCCGTCCCAGCTCAATGTGCTTTTGCGCCAAAGCACGCGTTTTGAAAAAGCGTGCCGCCCACAGCCATTTGTCCAAACGCATTTCCACTTGTTCTGTTTTCATGCTCATCATCGTCTTTATGCCAACAAGACGCGAAGTGTAACACAGCAGACGGCATAAAAACTTGCCAAGTATAGCGTTATCGCGTAAATTGCCGAAAGTTTTGTCGCCATCTGCCCGATTGAGCAGAAATCGCGTATCATTAACCCCGTTTCCCCCAACAGAGCGAGTGTTTGTTTATGAAACCCGTTTTTCTTGACTTTGAACAGCCTATTGCTGAATTAACCAATAAAATTGAAGAATTGCGTTTTGTGCAAGGCGAATCAGCCGTGGACATCACCGAAGAAATCAATCGCTTGCAAAAGAAAAGCAATGATTTAACCAAAAGCATTTACAGCAAACTCACGCCGCAGCAAGTGTCGCAAGTATCGCGCCACCCACAACGTCCTTACACATTAGACTACATCGCGGCTTTGTGTACCGATTTTCAAGAATTACACGGCGACCGCCATTTTGCCGACGATGATGCGATTGTGGGCGGTTTGGCGCGTTTTGAAGGGCAAAGCGTGGTTGTTATCGGACACCAAAAAGGTCGCGACACCAAAGAAAAAATCCGCCGCAATTTCGGTATGCCACGCCCTGAAGGCTATCGCAAAGCCTTGCGTTTGATGCAGTTGGCAGAAAAATTCAAATTACCTGTTTTGACGTTTGTTGATACCCCAGGTGCGTATCCAGGCATCGGCGCGGAAGAACGCAATCAGTCAGAAGCCATCGGTCGCAATTTGTATGAATTAACCAAATTACGCGTGCCTGTGATTTGCACGATTATCGGCGAAGGCGGTTCGGGTGGCGCGTTGGCGATTGCGGTGGGCGATTATGTCAATATGTTGCAATATTCGACTTATTCGGTGATTTCGCCAGAAGGTTGCGCGTCTATTTTGTGGAAAACCGCGGAACGCGCAGGCGATGCCGCGGCTGCTTTAGGCATTACCGCCGACCGTTTGCACAAACTGAATTTGGTAGACAAAGTGATTGCCGAACCTTTGGGCGGCGCACATCGTGATTACGACACTTTGATGAAAAATGTGAAAAAAGTGTTGGTAGAACAATTGCGTGCGGTGCAAGATATGCAGTTGTCGGATTTGCTCGACCGCCGTTTTGACCGCATCATGGCATACGGACAGTTTACCGATAAATAATCGCATCAATCATGCAAGCCAAAAGAAAAGCAGACGAAATGTCTGCTTTTTTTGTTGTGTGCCGAAACGCTGGGTTAAATATTTTGTATTAAAAATGCCGTCTGCAGTTTGGGATTGAAACTGCAGACGGCATAACGATTGAACAAACGCTTATGCGAAACTTATTGCTTACTTTCTTCGCTGTCCAAGAAACTTTTCAGTTTGTCTGAACGCGTTGGGTGACGCAGTTTACGCAAGGCTTTGGCTTCAATTTGACGAATGCGTTCACGCGTAACGTCAAACTGTTTGCCGACTTCTTCCAAAGTGTGGTCGGTGTTCATGTCAATGCCAAAACGCATACGCAAAACTTTGGCTTCGCGCGGCGTTAAACTTTCCAACACTTCTTTAGTCACATCACGCAAACTTGAATACATCGCCGCATCGGCTGGGGCAACATTGTTCAAATCTTCAATGAAATCGCCCAAGTGCGAATCGTCGTCATCGCCAATCGGCGTTTCCATGGAAATCGGTTCTTTGGCGATTTTCATAATTTTGCGGATTTTGTCTTCGGGCATTTCCATCAATTCTGCCAATTTTGCCGAATCGGGTTCTTCGCCTGTTTCTTGCAAATATTGACGCGAAATGCGGTTCATTTTGTTAATGGTTTCAATCATATGCACAGGAATACGAATTGTGCGCGCTTGGTCGGCAATCGAACGCGTAATCGCTTGACGAATCCACCATGTTGCATAAGTTGAGAATTTGTAGCCGCGACGATATTCAAATTTGTCCACCGCTTTCATCAAGCCGATATTGCCTTCTTGAATCAAATCAAGGAATTGTAAACCGCGGTTAGTGTATTTTTTGGCAATCGAAATCACCAGACGCAAGTTGGCTTGAATCATTTCTTGCTTGGCTGCGGCGGTTTCTTTTTCGCTTACCACCATATGCTTGTTGATTTCTTTCAATTCTTCAATGGAAATTTGCGACATTTTTTCCATATCGGCGATTTCGGTTTGCTTTTCCAAAATCGCGTATTGAAAGCGAGATAAAGCGTTTGCCCACACACGATTTTTGGCGATTTCTTCGTTAATCCAGTTCAAATCGGTGATGTTGGGCAAGAAATGATTGATGAAATATTCGCGTTCCATTTGCACGCGGTCTAAACAAATATCGCGAATTTCGCGTTCTAATTTGCGAATATTGTCTACACGCTGACGCAAATTGCTGCTCAAATTTTCAATTTGACGCGTGGCAAAGCGCACTTCTAATAATTTAGACGCGATGTGTTTGCGGTGCGTTAAATAGCTGGCGTGTTGGCTGTCGTGTTTTTCCAGCGCAGCAACCATTTTGGCGTATTCTTCTTCCACTTGGGTGAAATGCGCCAACACATCTTGCTTCAAGGCTTCTAAATTCGCCGCATCCATGCCTTCATCGGCAGCACCCGAATCGTCATCATCGTCTTCATCGCCATCGTCGATGCCGTCTGCAGAATCGTTGTTGGTGCCCGTGTCTAAATGCGTTAAGTCCAACTCATTGAGCAAAACTTCGTTCGGGTCGATAATCGCTTCTACCACTTCATCAACGCGAATTTCATCGTTGCGAATTTGTTCCACCAAAGCCAAAATTTCGGCAATCGAACCTGGACAAGCCGAAATCGCCTGAATCATGTTTTTCAGCGCGTGTTCAATTTTTTTGGCGATGATGATTTCGTCTTCGCGGGTCAGCAAGTCCACTTGTCCCATTTCGCGCATATACATGCGCACGGGGTCGGTTGTGCGACCAAATTCAGAATCGGCATTAGACAAAGCCGCTTCGGCTTCTTCCACCGCGTCATCATCGGTCATGCCCGTGCCTGTGTCGTTCATCAATAAAGTGTCGGCATCGGGCGCTTCTTCGGTAACTTGAATGCCCAAACCTTGAATCATATTGACGATGTTGTCGATTTGGTCGGCATCCGACATATCATCGGGCAGGGCATCGTTGATTTCGGCATAAGTGATGTAGCCGCGTTCTTTACCTTGAATAATCAATTGACGCAGGCGCGCGCGTTGTTCTTCAGGCGTTAAAGGGCGGTTGTCGTCTTGTTCTTCGTAGTCGTTTTGAATGGTCATATCAATTCTCTGCGCGAACCATGCCAGTGGCGTTTGTTGTTAAGTTTCTGCGTTTAGCAGCGAAAAATCGCTTGTGGCAATGAAAGAAAACGCCTGCAATAGCTTTATATGAGCTTTCAGGCAAGAAATAAGTGCACGCTAAATAAGGGTGTTTTGTTGAATAACAAGTGTTATCGCGAAAAAATATTGCCGATGCCGTCTGCGCAGTGAAAAAAGCGTTGCAGACGGCATAATTACCTTACGCGATTGAATGTAAATGCTTATGTTTAAAGAAATTACTTGAAAAAATGGCGTATCGTTTCCAAGCCATAATGGTGCACACAAATATCTGCCGCCGCTTGCGTTTTCGGTTTGGCATGAAACGCCACGCCAAAACCTGCCGTTTTGAGCATCGGAATGTCGTTTGCACCGTCGCCCATCGCCAAAACTTGTTCGGTTTTCAAACCCAACTTCACGCGATATTCTTCTAATAAATCCGCTTTCGCTTGGGCATCAATGATTTTGCCGATCAGTTCACCAGTCAAAACGCCATCTTTGATTTCCAATTCATTGCCGTAAGCATAATCCAAACCCAAACGTTGTTTTAAGCGTTCGGTGAAAAAGGTAAAACCACCCGAAACCAGCATGAATTTCACTTGATGCTTTTTGCATTCGGCAAGGAAATATTCCGCGCCAGCCGACAATTGTAAAACATTGTCATAAACATCGTGCAAAACCTGTTCTGGCAGACCTTTTAACAAAGCCACGCGCCGACGCAAAGACTGTTCAAAGTCCAACTCACCACGCATAGAAAGTTCTGTAATTTCCGCTACTTGCTCTTTCAAGCCCACGCCAACCGCGATTTCATCGATACACTCAATCGTGATTAAAGTCGAGTCCATATCGCTAACGACCAAACCCAAATCCGCAAACGCCACATCAGGCATCATTGCAAATTCAATGTTTTGTTCAGTCAAACTGCGTTCAACTGCTTCACTCAAACCGATGCCGTCTGCAGACGGCACACGCAAAACCGAAGTTTCTGCTGGCGTGTCGGTTAGCAAACTCAAATCACAAGCGGGCAGGTTAGGGTGTTGTAAAACCAAATGCCAAGCCATAAGCAGCTCCAAACGAAAATAAAAAGTCAAAGGCAAAATTATAAATAGTCTTAGCCTATAGTAACAAATTGAATATTTAACTTATTGTTATTTTAGAAATAATTTCCTTTGATAAATAATTACAAGGCAGAAATCTTAAATGTTGTTAAGTTTCATTAAGAAAAAATAAAAAAAACACTGTTCAAAAATGCCCAAAAAGGGTAAATTACGCCCCAAAGTAATTGATATCTTTGTTATTAAAAACGGTTATCAATTACTCGGTTTGAGCTTTGAGAAAATAATTTGATTAAAATGAAAAAAGAAGGAATTGAAATGCAGACCAAAAAGCGACCTGTATTTCTGGAACTCAACAATATTCGCTTGCCGATTCCAGGGATAGTGTCCATTCTGCACCGTATCAGCGGTGTGGTGCTGTTTTTAATGCTGCCTGTTTTATTGGCTTTGTTGGCTGGTTCTTTGAGTGATGGCGAAGCATTTGCAAGCTATCAAGCGGTTGCCGATAATGTTTTGGTTAAACTGATTTTGATTGGTTTGTTGTGGGCATTTTTGCACCATTTGTTCGCAGGTATTCGTTTCTTATTATTAGATGCGCACAAAGGTTTGGAACTGCAGACGGCACGCAACACTGCTAAAGTCGTGTTTGTTGCGGCCTTGGTTTCAACTGTGATTTTAGGAGCTTTGTTATGGTAAACCGTAAATTGACAGGCGCTCATTACGGTTTGCGTGATTGGGCGATGCAACGGGTAACAGCAGTCATCATGCTGGTTTACACCGTTTTCTTTATCTTTTTCTTGATTGGCTTGGCTGGTGCGGACGATTATTCGCAATGGCAAGCATTTTTTGCGCAAACTTGGGTGAAAGTCTTTACTCAAACGACTTTAATTGCTCTGTTGTTGCACGCTTGGGTGGGCATTCGCGATTTGTGGATGGACTATATCAAACCATTTGGCGTGCGTTTGTTTTTGCAAAGCGCAACCATTGTTTGGTTGGTCGCTTGCGCTGTTTATTCAATTAAAGTGATTTGGGGGTAATGATGGGCTTTCCTGTTCGTAAGTTTGACGCTGTGATTGTGGGCGGCGGTGGTGCAGGTTTGCGTGCTGCCTTGCAATTATCACAAGCAGGTTTGAATACTGCAGTTTTATCAAAAGTGTTTCCAACGCGTTCGCACACTGTTGCAGCACAAGGCGGTATTTCTGCTTCTTTGGGCAATGTGCAAGAAGACCGTTGGGATTGGCATATGTATGACACCGTGAAAGGTTCTGACTGGTTGGGCGACCAAGATGCGATTGAGTTTATGTGTCGCCGTGCGCCTGAAGCCGTGATTGAGTTGGAACATATGGGCATGCCATTTGACCGCGTAGAAAGTGGCAAAATTTATCAACGCCCGTTTGGCGGTCATACTGCGGAACGAGGTAAGCGTGCGGTAGAACGCGCGTGCGCGGTGGCTGACCGAACAGGTCATGCGATGTTGCATACTTTGTACCAACAAAATGTGCGTGCCAACACGCAATTCTTCGTGGAATGGACGGCATTAGACTTGATTCGTAACGAAGATGGCGATGTGGTTGGCGTAACCGTGATGGAAATGGAAACAGGCGATGTTTACATTTTCCACGCTAAAGCTGTTTTGTTTGCTACTGGTGGTGCAGGTCGTATTTATGCTTCATCAACCAATGCATTCATGAATACAGGCGACGGCTTGGGTATTTGTGCGCGTGCAGGAATTCCTTTGGAGGACATGGAGTTTTGGCAATTCCACCCAACAGGTGTAGCAGGTGCTGGAGTATTGATTACCGAAGGTGTGCGTGGCGAAGGCGGTATTTTGTTGAACGCCAACGGCGAACGTTTCATGGAGCGTTATGCGCCAACTGTGAAAGATTTGGCTTCGCGTGATGTGGTATCGCGTGCAATGGCAATGGAAATTTATGAAGGTCGCGGTTGTGGCGTGAATAAAGACCATGTATTGCTGAAAATTGACCACATCGGCGCAGAAAAAATCATGGAAAAATTGCCAGGCATTCGTGAAATTTCGATTCAGTTTGCTGGCATTGACCCGATTAAAGACCCGATTCCTGTTGTGCCAACCACGCACTACATGATGGGCGGCATTCCAACCAACTACTTGGGCGAAGTGGTGATTCCACAAGGCGATAATCCAGAAGTGGTGGTGAATGGCTTGTATGCAGCAGGTGAGTGTGCGTGTGCTTCGGTACATGGTGCGAATCGTTTGGGTACTAACTCATTGTTGGACTTGGTGGTATTTGGTAAATCGGCTGGCGACAGCATGATTGAATACATCAACAAACAATCGGGTTGGAAAGAGTTGCCGCCTGCAGCTGGCGAATTTACCAAGCAACGTCTTGACCGTTTGAATAATCAAACGGGCGGCGAAAATGTCGATGCTTTGCGTCGCGAATTGCAACGCACTGTTCAATTGCACGCGGGTGTATTCCGCACCGATGCGATTTTGAAAGAAGGCGTGGACAAAGTATTGGCACTGTATGAGCGTGCCAAAAACACCGAAATTAAAGATAAGAGCCAAGTGTGGAATACCGCGCGTATTGAAGCATTAGAATTGGACAACTTAATGGAAGTGGCAAAAGCAACCTTGATTTCTGCGGAAGCACGCAAAGAGTCACGCGGTGCGCATGCCTCTGACGACCACCCAGAACGCGATGATGAGAACTGGATGAAACACACCTTATTCTACACAGCGGATAATCGTTTGACTTACAAACCTGTTCATACCAAACCGCTGACTGTGGATTACATCGAACCAGCCAAACGCGTTTACTAAGGAACACAAACAAAATGGAAAAAATTCGTTTCAAAGTGTATCGCTACAATCCCGATGTGGATGCCAAGCCATACTTGAAAGATTATGAAGTGGAAATCGAACCAACAGACGTTAAGTTGTTGGATGCAATGGTAAAATTGAAAGCACAAGACGACAGCTTTGCTTTCCGTCGTTCATGTCGTGAGGGCATTTGCGGTTCAGATGGTGTGAACATTAACGGTAAAAACGGCTTGGCTTGTTTGACCGATATTCGTAGCTTAAAACAGCCGATTGTGTTGCGTCCTTTGCCAGGTTTGCCTGTGATTCGTGATTTGATTGTGGACATGACGCAATTCTTTAAACAATATCACTCAATCAAACCTTATGTGGTCAACGATACGCCAGTAGATGCTGATAAAGAGCGTTTGCAAAGCCAAGAAGACCGCAAAGAGTTGGACGGTTTGTATGAGTGTATTTTGTGTGCATGCTGTTCGACTGCTTGTCCGTCATTCTGGTGGAATCCAGATAAATTCGTTGGTCCTTCAGGTTTGTTGAACGCTTATCGCTTTATTGCTGATAGCCGTGATACGATTACCAACGAGCGTTTGGATAATTTGAACGACCCTTATCGCTTGTTCCGTTGTCATACCATCATGAACTGTGTGGATGTGTGTCCGAAACACCTGAATCCAACACGAGCAATCGGTAAGATTAAAGAAATTATGTTGAAGCGAGCCATCTAAATATGGTAAGTTTTGACGATGCGGCAAAAAGACGTATTCGCTTTTTGACCAGACGTGGGCTGCTCGAGTTAGATATTGTACTCGGGCGGTTCATGGAAAAAGAATTCCAGAATTTAAGCAATGAAGAATTGGCAACATTTGTGGAACTTTTGGACTTGCCCGATCCAGAATTTCTGGCTTTGGTAAACGAAAAAGAAGAAACAGATAGAGCCGATTTTCAAGCCTTGCTGGATAAAATCAGACAGAGCTGATGCCGTCTGCAGTTTAACGTTGATATGAAAATAAAGGAGTAACAAATGTCTAATTCAATCAAATTAGAGTTGGAAGGCAAAGAAGCATTGGAGTTGCCAGTATTGAAAGGTACTTTGGGGCATGATGTTGTAGACATCCGAACTTTCACAAAAGGTACGGGCATGTTTACGTTTGACCCTGGTTTTGTATCAACGGCAAGCTGCGAGTCAAAAATCACATTTATCGATGGCGATAAAGGCTTGTTGTACTACCGCGGTTATCCGATTGAGCAGTTGGCTGAAAACAGCGACTACTTGGAAGTATGCTATTTGTTGATTTATGGCGAATTGCCAAATGCAGAACAAAAAGCAGAGTTCGTGAACACCGTAACCAAACACACGATGGTGCATGAGCAATTGACATGGTTCTTCCGTGGCTTCCGCCGTGATGCTCATCCGATGGCGATGATGGTGGGCGTGGTAGGTGCTTTGTCTGCGTTCTATCAAGACAGCTTGGAAATTGCTGACCCAGAACACCGTAAAGTAGCGATTTATCGTTTGATTTCAAAAATCCCAACGATTGCTGCGATGTGTTACCGCTATTCAAACGGCTTACCATTTAACTATCCACGCAATGATTTGTCATACACTGCCAACTTCATGCACATGATGTTTGCAACGCCTTGCGAAGAATACAAACCAAACCCAGTTTTGGTGCGTGCTTTGGATCGCATTTTCACTTTGCATGCAGACCATGAACAAAATGCTTCAACGTCAACTGTGCGTTTGGCTGGTTCTTCTGGTGCGAACCCATTTGCGTGTATCGCAGCAGGTATTGCGTGCTTGTGGGGCCCATCTCATGGCGGTGCAAACGAAGCTGTGTTGAAAATGTTGGACGAAATCGGCGATGTGTCTAATGTTGCTGCGTTTATGGAAGGCGTGAAACAACGTAAATACCGCTTGATGGGCTTTGGTCACCGTGTGTACAAAAACATGGACCCACGTGCAGCCATCATGAAAACCACTTGCGATGAAGTATTGCGTGAATTGGGTTTACAAGACGATCCAAAATTCAAATTGGCAATGGAATTGGAAAAAATTGCATTGAACGACCCATATTTCATTGAGAAGAAATTGTATCCAAACGTAGATTTCTACTCTGGCATCGTGTTGTCAGCATTGGGTATTCCAGTGTCTATGTTTACTGTGATTTTCGCTTTGGCGCGTACAGTGGGCTGGATTTCACACTGGCATGAAATGATTAGCGATCCAAACCAAAAAATCGGTCGTCCGCGTCAATTGTACACAGGCTCGGAGCGTCGTGATTTCGTAGCGGTGGATAAGCGTTAAACTGTTTGAACAAGTATGGTGTAGCGGCGATGCCGTCTGCACCATGCTTAAAGCATCGGGATAATCCATGATTTACCTTAGAGTAGAGTAACCATCTTGGGCATGGCTATATTGCAATGCCCAGTTAGGTTTTTCTACTCTTTTATTTTTACTATTTTAAAGGCATATAAAAGGCATTTGCCATGATGGACGAACAACAAAGTTTTTCTTATTTGTTTGGCTCAAACGCTCCTTATATTGAGGAATTGTACGAGTCATTTTTGGCTGACCCAGATTCAGTAGATGAATACTGGAAAAATTATTTTAGCGAGTTGGCAGCGCAGCCAGGTTACGCCAGTCGCGATGTGGCGCATCGTCCGATTCAAGAATCGTTTGTGCAGTTGGCGAAATCACGTCCAGTGGCAGTTGCTGGTGCGGTTGATGAAACCTTGTTGAAAAAACAAGTTGCTGTTTTGCGTTTGATGTCGGCTTATCGCATTCAAGGTGCGAGCGCGGCACAATTAGACCCTTTGAATCGCAAACCGCCAGTGCATGTGGAAGGTTTGGACCCGAAACATCATGGTTTGAGTGATTCGGACATGGCGTTGAAATTCAGCGTGGGCGATGGCGATTTTGCGAACCGCAATGAAAAATTGACTTTGTCTGAAATCATCAGCAATTTGAAACAAACGTATTGCGGTCATATCGGCGTGGAATATATGTACATCGGCGATCGTGCCGAGCGTCATTGGATTCGCAATTATTTTGAACGCGATTTGTCTACGCCGAATTTCTCTGCTGAACAAAAACGTTATATTTTAAAACAAGTTACCGCAGCAGAAACTTTGGAACGTTATTTGCACACCAAATATGTGGGTCAAAAACGCTTCTCGGTTGAAGGTGGCGAAAGCTCGATTGCAGGCTTGAATTATTTGATTCAAAACGCAGGCAAAGATGGCGTGGAAGAAGTCATTATCGGCATGGCACACCGTGGTCGTTTGAACGTATTGGTCAATACTTTAGGCAAAAAGCCCGGCGATTTGTTTGCTGAATTTGAAGGCAAAGCAGAAGCCAAATTACCAAGCGGCGACGTGAAATACCACATGGGTTTTAATTCAGACATCGCCACGCCAACAGGCCCAGTTCATGTTACTTTGGCGTTTAACCCATCGCATTTGGAGATTGTGAATCCCGTGGTGGAAGGTTCGACGCGCGCGAAACAACGCCGTCGCGGCGAAGACGGCACAGACCAAGTGTTGCCTGTTTTGATTCACGGCGATTCGGCGTTCATCGGTTTGGGCGTGAACCAAGCAACATTCAATATGTCTAAAACGCGTGGCTATGCAACGGGCGGCACGATTCATTTGGTGATTAACAACCAAATCGGTTTCACCACTTCAGACACGCGCGATATGCGTTCAACCACTTATTGCACCGACTTGGCAAAAATGGTGGAAGCACCTGTATTCCATGTGAATGGCGACGACCCAGAAGCGGTTTGCTATGTGGTGCAGGCGGCATTGGCGTATCGTAAAGCCTTCAAAAAAGATGTTGTGATTGATTTGGTATGTTACCGCAAACTTGGTCATAACGAAGGCGACGACCCAACATTGACTCAGCCGATGATGTATAAGGCAGTGGCGAAACACCCAGGCACGCGCGCTTTGTATGCCGATAAATTGATTAAAGCAGGCGTGATTAAAGCGGAAGAAGCTGAAAGCTATATTCAAGATTACCGCGCTGCTTTAGACCGTGGCGAACACGTTGAGCAAACCCGCTTGACCGACTACGAAAGCAAACACCGCGTGGATTGGAGCAAGTACCAAGGTCAAGATTGGCGTGAAGCAGTAGAAAGCGGTTTGCCGTCTGCAGACATCAAACGCTTGGCTGACAAATTCACGCAAGCGCCTGAAAACTTTGCTTTGCACAACACCGCCAAGCGTACTTTAGAAGCGCGCAAAGCCATGGCTGCGGGCGAACAAGACATCGATTGGGGCATGGCAGAAACCTTGGCATACGCCAGCTTGGTGAACACAGGCACAGCCGTGCGCATTTCGGGCGAAGACTCGGGTCGCGGCACATTCTCGCATCGTCATGCCGTGTTGCATGACCAAAATCGCGAAAAATGGGACGACGGCGTGTACATTCCATTGCAACACATCAGCGACAATCAAGCGAATTTTACTGTGATTGACTCGATTTTGAACGAAGAAGCAGTGATGGCTTATGAATACGGTTTTGCTTGCTCTGCGCCTGATAAATTGACCATTTGGGAAGCGCAATTTGGCGACTTTGCCAACGGTGCGCAAGTGGCGATTGACCAGTTTATTGCCTCTGGCGAAACCAAGTGGGGTCGTTTGTGTGGCTTAACGACTATCTTGCCACACGGCTATGACGGTCAAGGTCCAGAACACTCATCAGCGCGTTTGGAGCGTTGGTTGCAACTGTGTTCAGAACACAATATGCAAATCATCATGCCGTCTGAAGCTTCGCAAATGTTCCACATTTTGCGTCGCCAAGCCTTGCGTTCATACCGCAAACCTTTGGTGATTTTCATGTCTAAACGCCTGTTGCGTTTCAAAGATTCAATGAGTCCTTTGGCGCAATTCTTGGAAGGCTCGACTTTCCGTCCAGTGATTGGCGATGTGGCAGAACGTGCCGATAACAGCAGCGTCAAACGCGTGATTATGTGTGCAGGTCAGGTGTATTACGATTTGGCAAAAGCGCGTGATGAGCGTGGCTTGCAAAACGAAATCGCTATTGTTCGTGCCGAGCAACTGTATCCATTCCCGTATGCCGAAGCAGAAGCGGAATTGTCAAAATTCCCGAATGCCACAGAAATCATGTGGGTACAAGAAGAGCCGAAGAACCAAGGCGCGTGGTATCAAACCCGTCATCGCTTGGAAAACTTGGCAAAAGACGGTCAAAAAGTGGTGTTCGCAGGTCGTCCTGCCAGCGCATCGCCAGCTGTTGGCTACATGAGCAAACACGTTGCACAATTGAAGCAATTGATTGACGACGCATTGAATTTTTAATTTAACCCGTGCCGTCTGCAGTTGCCTTGGCTGTGCAGACGGCATAACGACCCAAAATGGAGTAAAAAATGATTGTTGAAGTAAATGTTCCCGTATTTGCCGAAAGCGTTACCGAAGGCACTTTGGTAACTTGGTATAAAAAAGTGGGCGAGAGCGTGGCTCGCGATGAAACTTTGGTAGACATCGAAACCGATAAAGTGGTGTTGGAAGTGCCAGCGCCGCAAGCGGGCGTGTTGGTAGAAATCATCGTGCAAGACGGCGAAACCGTTGAATCACAACAACTCATCGCCAAAATCGACACTGAAGCTGCCGCTTCTGCAGGTGCTCCAGCCGCTGAAGCTGCTCCTGCTGCCGAAGCCGCACCAGCTGCTGCTCCTGCGTCAAACGCACAAGCTGGCGTGGCGATGCCGTCTGCAGCCAAATTGGCAGCTGAAAAAGGCATTGATGTGAACAGCGTACAAGGTTCAGGTCGTGATGGTCGCGTGTTGAAAGAAGACGTGCAAAATGCCCAAGCTGCACCAAAAGTTGCGGCTGCTGCAGCTGTTGCCGTGCCACAAGGCGTGCGCCCAGAAGAGCGCGTACCGATGAGCCGCTTGCGCGCGCGCGTGGCAGAACGTTTGTTGGCATCGCAACACGAGAACGCGATTTTGACCACATTCAACGAAGTGAACATGAAACCTGTTATGGACTTGCGTGCCAAGTACAAAGACAAGTTTGAAAAAGAACACGGCGTGAAATTGGGCTTTATGTCTTTCTTCGTGAAAGCCGCGGTTGCTGCATTGAAGAAATACCCTGTAGTGAACGCTTCGGTTGATGGCAAAGACATTGTTTATCATGGTTATTTTGACATCGGCATCGCGATTGGCAGTCCACGCGGTTTGGTTGTACCGATTTTGCGTGATGCCGACCAAATGAGCATTGCCGACATTGAAAAAGCGATTGTGGATTACGCCGTGAAAGCCAAAGACGGCAAAATCGCCATTGAAGATTTGACTGGCGGCACATTCTCCATCACCAACGGCGGCACGTTCGGTTCGATGATGTCTACCCCGATTATCAATCCGCCACAATCAGCGATTTTGGGCATGCACGCGACTAAAGAACGTGCGGTTGTGGAAAACGGTCAAGTGGTTGTGCGTCCGATGATGTATTTGGCATTGTCTTACGACCATCGCATCATTGATGGTCGCGAAGCGGTATTGACTTTGGTAACCATCAAAGACTTGTTGGAAGACCCAGCACGCTTGTTGTTGGATTTGTAATCTCAACACAACGGCTTGAATTGGCTTCAAGCCGTTTCTTGCTTGATGGATGCGATGCCGTCTGCACTTCACTCAAAACTGCAGACGGCACAAATAACATGATTTTCGTGGGTTCGCGCCCACGCAACTGAAAAGGAAAAAATATGTCTCAATATGATGTAGTGGTGATTGGTGCAGGTCCTGGTGGCTATGTCGCAGCGATTCGTGCAGCACAATTGGGTTTCAAAACCGCTTGCGTGGACGCGGGCGTGAATAAAGCAGGCGATGCGCCAGCTTTGGGCGGCACTTGCTTGAACGTGGGTTGCATTCCATCAAAAGCCTTGTTGCAATCATCAGAACACTTTCACGCGGCACAACACGATTTTGCCGAACACGGCATCACGGTGGAAAACGTGAAATTTGACGCAGCCAAAATGATTGCGCGCAAAGACGAAATTGTAACCAAATTAACAGGCGGCATCGGTTTCTTGTTTAAGAAAAACAAAGTAGACAGCGTACACGGCAAAGCATCGTTCAAAGCCAAAAACGGCGATGTTTACCAAATTGAAGTGGACAACCAAGGCGAAAAAAGCGTGTTGGAAGCGAAACATGTTATCGTGGCGACGGGTTCTGTGCCACGTCCATTGCCACAAATCGCGATTGACAATGTAGACGTGTTGGACAACGAAGGCGCATTGAACTTGACCGAAGTGCCAGCCAAATTGGGCATCATCGGCTCAGGCGTGATTGGCTTGGAAATGGGTTCAGTGTGGAAACGCGTTGGTTCAGACGTGAGCATTTTGGAAGCTGCACCGACTTTCTTGGCGGCTGCCGACCAACAAATCGCCAAAGAAGCGTTCAAATACTTCACCAAAGAACAAGGTATTGGCATTGAATTGGGCGTGAAAATCGGTGAAATTGCCAAAGTGAACGGCGGCGTACAAGTTCAGTTTGAAACCGCCAAAGGTGAAGCGAAAACCGAAGTGTACGACAAACTCATCGTATCAATCGGTCGCATTCCAAACACCGCTGGTTTGAATGGCGAAGCAGTTGGCTTGGAAAAAGACGAACGCGGTTTCATCAAAGTGGATGGCGATTGCCGCACCAACTTGCCGAACGTGTGGGCGATTGGCGACGTGGTACGCGGCCCGATGTTGGCACACAAAGCCAGCGATGAAGGTGTTGCCGTTGCCGAGCGCATCGCAGGTCAAAAACCGCATTTGGATTTCAACAACATTCCATTCGTGATTTACACCGATCCAGAAATCGCTTGGGTGGGCAAAACCGAAGAGCAACTCAAAGCTGAAGGCGTGGACTACAAAAAAGGCACTTCAGGCTTTGCAGCCAACGGTCGCGCTTTGGGTTTGGGCAAAGCTAAAGGCACGGTTAAAGTGTTGGCGTGTGCCAAAACCGACCGCATTTTGGGCGTACACATGGTCGGCCCGATGGTGAGCGAATTGGTTGCCGAAGGTGTGATGAGCTTGGAATTCTCTGCCAGCAGCGAAGACATCGCTCGCATCGTTCATGCACACCCAACCTTGTCGGAAGTGTTGCACGAAGCTGCTTTAGCCGCCGACAAACGCGCTTTGCATGGCTAAAAATCAGTGAAGCATGAAAATGCCGTCTGCGGTTTAAGCTGCAGACGGCATTTTTTGTTTGAACATTCATGTTTGAGATGTTTTCACTTGAAACGCTTTGAGTATTGCGATGATTTCATCATTTTTGAACGCCGATTAAGCGTAATTTTCTGTTTACGCGTGGCTGACTTTTCGGGCAAGCCATAGGGCGAGTGCCATGCCCACGATGTCGGCAACTACATCGGCAATGCTGCCTGTTCGGGTTTGGGTAAACATCGCTTGGGCGATTTCGCTGCAGACGGCAAAAGTGATGCCGAAAACCGCCAAAACACGATAAGGAACGGCTTTTTGTTCATGAATAAAACTGCGTGCCAGCAGCCAAATTTGGGCGAAAAATAAGGCTAGGTGCATGACTTTGTCAAAGTGGGCAAAGGGCGGCGGCGCGTTGTTGCTGCTTTCTTTGAGTAGGGCATACCAAGCTAGCGCGAACCATGCCAGCGCGAGCAAACTGAATTTATTTTTGGGCAATATATTCATAGCGCATGGCTTTCTTCGTTCAACCATTTCTGGCACATTTGAACGAGTTTCTGGAATTTACTGCCACGATTTTGTAAAATATGTTGCCATTGTTGCACTTCTTCAGCGCTTGGGGCTTCATCTAAACTGCATTCATACAGCATAAAATCAAGGGTTTCTTGAATGATGCCAGCCGATTCGGTTTGTAAAAGTTGTTCAATTTCGTTCATGCTGTTTTGCTTTCTGCGTTTGCCGTCTGCAGACGGCATCGCCTTATTTTTTGCTCAATAATTGCAATAAAAGTTGTTTTTCTTGCTCATTTAATCCGCCGTTGCTGGCTTTTTGGCGCAGATGATTGACGGTGGCAAGATTGACTTCTTGCAGCAATTTGGTCATGCCATCAGAAAATGCTTGCTGTTCCATTTCGGCATTTTGCAGCTCTTGCGCTTGCTGTTCTTTATCAGACAAACTGCTTTCGTATTTGAGCTTGTGATGTTGTTGATTGATATTTAATTCATTGTTTTTCAATATATTATTGATGGTTTCTTGGTGCTCGCTGTCGCGAAAATGTTCCACAATTTGCGCCAGATGCAGCAGCTGCGGATTGTGTTGCAAGAGTTCAATGATGTGCGCCAAACACGCTAATTCCCCTGTTAAAGCAATGTAATCGGGAAAATTGCATTGAGCCGCCCATTCTGGATGATGCAGCAGGGCGTGAATTTGCTTTTGCACCAAAGTAGGCATTTGTGGTTGGCGAAAGGTTTCGCGTGGCAGACGATAACTTTTGGCAGCAACGTGTTGTTTGGGTGCTTCTTGTCCAAGCAAATACGCCAAATTGCTGGGGTCTACGCCAGTGAGTTGGCTCAATTCTTGTTTGAGCAAAAAGCCAAGTGCGGGCGCATTGATTTGCTGTAACAATGGCGCAGCGGTTTTGATGAGCTGCGATTTGCCTTCATTACTGCTCAAATCGATGTTTTCACACAACGCGTCCCAAAAATAAGCCGACAAGGTTTTGCTTTGGTTCAGCAAGGCATCTTCAAATTGTGCCTTGCCAAATGCACGCACATAGCTGTCGGGGTCGTGTTCGCTGGGCAAAAACAAAAAGTGCAACGATTTGTCGTCTTTGAGTTGCGGCAGGGCGTTTTCTAGCGCACGCCAAGCGGCTTTGCGTCCAGCTGCATCGCCGTCAAAACAGAAATAAATATTGTCGCTTTGCCGCATTAACAGTTTGATGTGTTCGGCTGTGGTTGCCGTGCCAAGTGCTGCAACGGCATAGCCGATGCCAAACTGGGCAAGTGCCACCACGTCCATATAGCCTTCGACCACCAACACGCGCGCGCTTTCTTTAATTGCGGCACGCGCTTCGTGCAAACCATACAGATTGCGACCTTTGTCAAACAAAGGCGTGTCGGGCGAATTGAGGTATTTGGGTTTGGAGTCGTCTAAAACGCGCCCGCCAAAACCGATGACTTGCCCACGCACATCTCGAATCGGAAACATCACACGATGGCGAAAGCGGTCATAATGGCTATTTTTTTCTTCGTTCTCAATGACTTGACCGCCTTCAATCAGCAAGGGATTGGGGTAGGGCTGGAAAACCTGTGCCAAACCTTGCCACGCATCGGGTGCGTAGCCCAAACCATAGTGGGCGATGATGTCGGCATTTAAACCGCGTTTTTGAAAATAGGCTTGCGCTTCGGTTTGGATTTTAAGCTGTTGGGCATAAAAGCTGGCGCAGGCTTGCATGGTGTCTTCCAGCGATTGCTGTTTTTGTTTACGCGCTGCACGTTGCTCGGGGTTTTCTTGTTGCCCAGCATGGCGTGGCACGCGCATACCAACGCGGTCAGCCAAATATTGCACCGCCTCGGTAAACGATAGCCCTTGATGTTCCATGATGAAACCGATTGCCGAACCATGCACGCCACAACCAAAGCAATGATAAAACTGCTTGGTCGGGCTAACCGAAAACGAAGGCGATTTTTCCTTGTGAAACGGACAGCACGCCATATAATTCGCCCCGCCTTTTTTGAGCGGAACGTGTTCGCTAACGATGTCCACAATGTCCACCTTGGCAAGAAGTTCGTCAATAAAATCGCTGGGAATCATAAGCTATGCCGTCTGCAGTTTGAGGTTAAATAAAAGATAACTTTTTGTTTGATTAGCTTTTATTGAGACAAAGCCGTTTTCAAAATTTTATTGACTTCGCCCATATCGGCTTTGCCTGCCAACTGGGTTTTCAAAACGCCCATCACTTTGCCCATGTCCGCCATGCTGTTTGCACCTGTTTGAGCAATTGCCACTTGCACCGCTTGGACGATTTCTTCCGCCGATAACATTGCAGGCAAATAGTTTTGCAATACGGCAATTTCTGCCAACTCTTTTTGTGCCAAATCATCACGGCTAGCTTGAGCATAAATGGCTGAAGAATCTTTACGTTGCTTAATCATTTTGCTGATGATGGCGATGACTTTGGTATCATCTGCTTCAGTTTGTTCGTCCACTTCAAATTGTTTGATGCTGGCATTAATAAGACGAATGGTAGACAAAGCCACGCTATCTTTGGCACGCATGGCGGTTTTCATGTCTTCGGTGAGTTGTTGTTTGAGTGTCATTTTTTGGCTTTCTGCAGACAGCATGAGTGAAAGGATTAATGCAAAAAACACACCGCAAGAGCAAGCCTTACGGTGTGTTTGGTTTATGCGTTTATCACACAAAAGGCGTGATTAGTACATTTTTGGAGGCAATTGTTGGCTGCGCAAGCGTTTTTGCAAGCGTTTAGCCGCAGCTGCTTTTTTGCGTTTGCGTTCAGTGGTTGGTTTTTCGTATGCTTCACGAGCACGCAACTCAGTCAATAAACCTGTTTTTTCAACAGCACGTTTAAAGCGACGCATCGCAACTTCAAATGGTTCGTTTTCTTTTACACGAATAGCAGGCATTTTAATTTCCTAAAATCAATAAATGTTTGAGAGTAAAGTCAATCGCAGTAATTTAAAATGAGCGATTGTTTTGGTTTAAAAGTATCTGATTTTGTTATGAAAACAGGGCGAGATACACGCCGTGATGAACAACATCACCCCCTAACAATGGCGTTTCATCATATGGAAACGCTGAAAATTCAAGAGCATTACGAAAATGCGAAAAGCGAGATTATGCTGATATTGCTGTTTTTTGTCAAGCGATGATG
>JAUNMN010000059.1 GCA_030531795.1 Neisseria sp. | reverse complement strand
CCACTCAATCCAGCAAACCAAAGGCAAAACCATGACCCAAACGCCCGATATTTGGCAAATCATTCGCCAAGAAACCGCCCAAGCGGCACAAAATGAACCGATGCTCGCCAGTTTTTTGCACATGACGGTGTTGCGTCATGAAAGTTTGGCGCGGGTTTTGGCGTTTCATTTGTCCAGCAAACTCGCCAGCCCCAGCATGGACGCACGTGCTTTGTATGAATTGTTTTTGCACACTTTAGAAAACAATCCCGAAGTGGTGCATTCTGCCACTTGCGACATTCAAGCGTGTTACGAACGCGACCCCGCTTGCGACCAATACAGCTTGCCGCTCTTGTATTTCAAAGGTTTTCACGCGATTCAAGCGCATCGCATCAATCATTGTTTGTGGCTGGAAGGCAGAAAAACGCTGTCGTATTTCTTGCAAAACCGCGCATCAGAAGTGTTTGGGGTGGACGTTCACCCAGCAGCGCGTTTCGGTTGCGGCATCATGATAGACCACGGCACAGGCGTGGTCATCGGCGAAACAGCGGTTTTGGGCAACGATATTTCCATTTTGCACGGCGTAACGCTGGGCGGTTCGGGCAAGGAATCGGGCGACCGCCATCCGAAAATCAGCGACGGCGTGATGATAGGTGCGAACGCATCGATTTTGGGCAATATTCGCGTCAATGAATGCGCCAAAATCGGCGCTGGCAGCGTGGTGGTGGCAGACGTTCCAGCCTACACAACCGTTGTTGGCGTGCCAGCTAAAGCGGTTGCCAACAAGTCGCGCGTCAAACCTGCGGAAGAAATGGACCAAAGTTTCGGCGCAGACATGGCATACGATTTTTATATTTAAGCTCAATCAATTAAATTCAATTTCTTCATTTTCTTTCAAATCGGTTTGTTCGCAAACCGATTTTTTATGGCAAACGATTTTGACCGTTTTTTTTCAGACAAAAGTGCGGCTGATGCCGTCTGCAACTGAAAAAATTTCTGCCAAGTTGCCGAATCAGTTGGTTTTGAACACGCAATCTAACGCTCAATCGGCATTTTGATATTCTTTTTGCATAAACAATTTGCGATTTTGAATGTTAAAGTAAGCAATCTCTCTGTATTTTCTAGCTTTTTGCGGTAAAATACCGCCTTTTCTGCGCCATGCAAACGGTATGCCGTCTGCAGTTTGGCAAACGCTCAACCCTAATAATAAAGTTAATCAAATCATGCACTTTTCTCTTGCTCCTGTTGTGATTGTTTTACTTGCTGCGGTGATTTCGGTGATTATCTGCCGTCGCTTGAACATTTCGCCTATGCTCGGTTATCTGTTGGTCGGTTTTTTGGTCGGTCCAGGTATGCTGCATTTGGTGCAACACAATAGCGCAACCGAATTCATCGGCGAAATGGGCATTGTGTTTTTGATGTTCAGCATCGGTTTGGAATTTTCGCTCGCCAAACTCAAAGCCATGCGTTATTTGGTGTTTGGCTTGGGCGGCATGCAAATTTTGCTCACGCTGGGCGCGGCTTTGCTCGGTTTGATGTTTTGGTATGGCGCACCGTTTAACGGCTCGTTTGCCATCGCTGCCGCGCTGACAATGTCCTCAACCGCCATCATCAGCCGCATCATGTCAGAAAAGGCGGAACTCGGACAAACCCACGGACAAATGGCAATGGGCGTGTTGCTGATGCAAGACATCGCTGTCGTGCCTTTGATGATTTTGCTGCCTGCGTTTGCAGACGGAAACAGCGGCAATTTGTGGCTGGCACTTGGTTTAGCCATGCTCAAAATGCTGATTACATTAGGTTTATTGTTTGTGGTGGGCAACCGTGTGATGTCGCCTTGGTTCAGACTGGTTGCCAAAGCCAAATCCAGCGAACTGTTTATGATTAACGTCTTGCTGGTTACGCTGGGCGTTGCCTATCTCACTGAATTACAAGGTTTATCGATGGCACTGGGCGCGTTTGTGGCGGGCATGTTGCTGTCGGAAACCGAATACCGTTTTCAAGTAGAAGACGACATCCGCCCATTCCGCGACATTTTGCTCGGCTTTTTCTTCATCACAGTCGGCATGAAATTAGACATCGCCGCACTCCTTGCCAACTGGCAAACCATGCTCGCCCTACTCGCCTTGCTGATTCCAGTTAAAGCCTTGATTATTTTCGCCATTGCCAACCGTATGCGTTACCAAAACAGCGACAATCTCAAAACCGCTTTATACCTAGCACAAGGCGGCGAATTTGGTTTCGTGATGTTGGCAATTTCTACCAAACTTGCCTTAATTGACAGCAATTTAGAACAATCCGCCATTGCCGCTATTTTAATTTCCATGATGATTGCGCCGTTCATCATCAATGGCAGCGACAAAATCATCAACAAACTGCTCAAAAGCAACGACTGGGACAAACAATCTTTGGATTTACACAGCATGTTGGTAGACACCATGGCAAAATCCAACCACATTTTGATTATCGGTTTCGGGCGTGGCGGACAAAGCATCGGTCGCATTTTGGCGCAAGAAGGCATTCCTTATTACGCTTTGGACTTGGACGCAGAACGCGTACAAATCGCGCGCACCGCTGGCGAACCCGTTTCGTTTGGTGATGCCAAACGCAAAGAAGTTTTAGAAGCCGCAGGTTTGAATCGCGCGGCAGCGGTTGTGATTACCCTGAATCACACCCACGAAGCACAACACGTTTTGGACAGCATCATGCACCTGCACCCAAGCATGCCTGTTCACGTTCGCGTAACCAACGACGACGATATTCAAAAATTCATCGACATGGGCGCGGAAGAAGTGATTTCCGACACCAAAGAAACCGCCCTTGCCTTATCGGGTTTGGCGATGATTAGCAGCGGTTTACCTTTCCAAAAAGCACACCAAACCATTACCGACATTCGCCGCAGCCGATATCAAATTTTAGAAGGCGTGATTTTCGGCAGCGACGACAGCGAACACGGCAACGATGCCAGCAATATCTTCCGCTACGCTTTCGTTTTACCCGAGTCGGCACACGCCATCGGCTTGAGCATTTCAGAATTGAATTTAGCCGAACACAATGTAGAATTGTTTGCCGTGCGCCGCCACACCAGCCAAATCCGCGAATGCCGCCCTGATTTTGTGTTAAGCAAAGGCGATATTTTGATTATCATGGGCAAAAAAGAAAAAATTATTTCATTTGAAAACTTGTGCTTACAAGGAAACCCTTAAATTTATCGCACGCAGCACTTGCCTAAACAAGGCTTTTTTGGTTTAATAGCGTCTTTCGCAAATGCGACACGGGTGATTAGCTCAGTTGGTAGAGCGTCTGCCTTACAAGCAGAATGTCGGCGGT
>JAUNMN010000022.1:5984-25617 GCA_030531795.1 Neisseria sp. | reverse complement strand
CGTGATTTTGTGCGGCTGAACTGTTGTGATTGTGGCAGGCATTGACGTGCCAGTCATAAGTACGCTTTTTACATTCCAACCCAGGGTTGTTGTAATTGATGTGCTGCTCGTCCATCAAAAACGGATAATATTTCAAATAAGTATTGCGTAACGTCGCATTGTCCAACATTACACGGGCTTCGTACATATCATACAGATGTGAATGAGCAGGCAAGCCGTATTTGTCCTTACGCTGCGTGAATGCCGCACCTAAAAAGCCTTGGCTGCCCACCCACGACACGCCTAAACTGCCGCTTTTGCTCTGTGAAAAACTATTATCCACTTGGCGATGCGGTTCGCCATCGTACACATATTCAGGCGTTTTGTAGTCGTTTGCCTTTTTGTACAAACCTTCAGCGTGAACCGCCAAATGCTTGCCCACGCCAGCCGTAACCGCCAAATGCGTTAAACGTTCCGCAATTGCCGAGTTGTAACGCACACCTGCTTCGCCAGTAACATTTTCAGGCACTTCGCTCGGGATTTTGCTGTCCGCCACATTGACCACGCCCGCCGAATTGCCCGAGCTGTACATCAGCGTTGATGCACCCCGAAAAATTTCCACTTGCTTGGCGAGTATGCCGTCTGCAGTGATGGCATGGTCGGGCGACATAGATGACATATCCAACGTTTCACTGCCTGCGGTTAAAATGCGAATGCGTTTGCCTTCCTGCCCACGAATCACAGGAGCAGACGCACCACCACCAAATGAATTGGCGTGTATGCCTGCTTCCGTGGCGATGGCTTCGCCTAGATTATTAGAGCGTTTTTTCAAATCGGTATTGCTGATGAACACATCGCTGGTCGGGCTGCTGCTGAACGGTCGTACTTTGCTGACTCGTTGCCCTTGCACCTGAACTTCGCCCAAAGTTTGGCTTTGAATCGCTGGATTGAGTGCAGGATTATCGGCATCACTTGCCCACGCGTTAGTTGAAAAAGCAGTTAAGATGCTGAAAGATAACAGAGAAAGTGAAAATTTTTTCATGGTTTATGTTATAAAGTAACGTTAATAGTGTTATTCTATAACATAAACAGTTAGAATGTAAACTTGTGTAAGAATTGGGTGGAGAGAAAACAAGAAAACAACACAATGCCGCACTTGCCCTGCGCGAAGTCGCATGAGTCTGCAAAATGACAGGGCAACATCAACTGCAGACCCATGCGACTTTGCACAGGGCAAGTGCGACATTGTGTTTTTGAAATCAGTTTTAAACTGTTCTAACTTATTGTTTAATAAAAATAATATGAAAACGGTTTAAACGATTTGAGAAGCGTTTGAAAACAATCGCATCAATGCGCTTCTTCCCAGTTTTTGCCCACGCCAACTTCGGCAATCAGCGGCACATTCAATACACCTTCGCCGACTTTCGCCATGATTTGCGGCAAGCTCTCGCGAATTAAATCCACTTCCGCAGACGGCACTTCCAGCACCAACTCGTCATGCACCTGCATAATCAATTGCGTTTGCAAACTGTGTTCACGCAAGAATTTGGACACCGCAATCATCGCGCGTTTAATCAAATCCGATGCCGTGCCTTGCATCGGCGCGTTAATCGCGGCGCGTTCTGCGCCCGCTTGAGCGATTTTGTTTTTGCTGTGAATGTCGGGCAAATACAAGCGTCGACCGAATAAAGTTTCCACAAATCCTTGATTTCTCGCTTCTTCTTTAGTGCGTTCCATATACTCCGCCACGCCCGTGTAACGCGCGAAATAACGCTGAATAAAGGTGCGTGCCGACAAATTATCTATGCCCAAAGTTTTTGCTAAACCAAATTCGCCCATGCCGTAAATCAAACCAAAGTTAATCGCTTTGGCATAACGGCGCTGCTCGCTGCTGACATTTTCGGGCGACACGCCAAACACTTCGGCGGCGGTGCGTTTGTGCACGTCTTCGCCACGGCAAAACGCGTCTATCAGCGTGGCATCGCCCGATAAATGCGCCATGATGCGCAATTCAATTTGCGAATAGTCAGCTGAAATCAATACCTTACCTTCTGGCGCATTGAATGCTTGGCGCACTTTTCTGCCTTCTTCGGTGCGAATCGGAATGTTTTGTAAATTCGGATTATTGCTCGCCAAACGCCCCGTAATCGCCACCGCCTGCGCGTAATTGGTATGCACGCGTCCTGTTTTCGGGTTAATCATTTCAGGCAGTTTGTCGGTGTAAGTGGATTTGAGTTTGGCTAAACTTCTGTTTTGCAAAATGATTTTCGGCAAGGGAAAATCTGCTGCCAGTTTTTCCAACACTTCCTCATTAGTGGAAATGCCGCCTTTGGCGGTTTTTTTCAAACCTTTAGTCGGAATGCCGAGTTTATCAAATAAAATTTCCTGTAATTGTTTGGGCGAATTGAGATTGAAATTTTGTCCTGCAATTTCAAATGCTTGATTTTCCAATTGCAATAATTGTTCGCCCAATTGCTGACTTTGCCCAGCCAACTCGACGCGGTCGATATGCACGCCATTGCGTTCCATTTCAAACAACACTTGGGCGACAGGTAATTCCATTTCGGCATACATTTTTTGTTGTACTTCGCTCATTTGAGCACGCAAATGTCGCTCCAAACGCCAAGCAAAATCGGCATCTTGGCAAGCATATTCGGTCGCTTGGTTCAGCGGCACATCGGCAAAAGAAATCGCTTTCGCCCCTTTGCCGCATAAATCTTCGTATTTGATGGTTTCCAAACCCAACCAGCGTTCTGCCAACTCGTCTAAACCGTGTCCGCGATGGCTTTCCACAATATACGAAGCCAACATGGCATCGCCGATAATCCCTTTTAATTCAACATTATAGTTGGCAAAAATGTGTTGGTCGTATTTCAGATTTTGTCCGATTTTGCCTAAATTCTCATCGCTCAAAAATGGCTGCAGACGGCACAAAACATCGTTTAAATCCAATTGTTCTTCGGCGGCGGTAAAACTGTGTGCCACGGGAATGTACACCGCATCGCCCGCGTCAAACGCGATGCTGATGCCCACCAACTGTGCGTTTAAGGGTTCGAGCGATGTGGTTTCGGTGTCCAAAGCGATTTGCTTGGCGTTTGCCAAACGCTTTAACACTTCGGCGAACTGAGTTTCCTTGGTAATTGCTTGATAATTCAGTTTTTCTGGCTTTTCGGCAATGACAATTTCTGTTGCAGATGGCACTGCAGACGGCATCGCTGCTGTGTTTTCCTTTGCCAAATCCAAAGCCGCTTGTTCGCCCACATCGGCAAACAATTCGCCGTTGCCACTCGCCGTTTGGCTTTGCGCTTCTTTGAGCCAAGTTTTGAAACCAAGTTCCTGAAAATGCACCGCTAATTGCGACCAATTCGGTTCGCGTCTTTGTAAATCGTCTAAACCGCGTGGCAATTCGCTGTATAAATCGACATCAGTTTTGATGGTAATCAATTGATAAGAAAGCGGAATATCGTTTAAGGCGGCACGCAAGTTTTCGCCAACTTTGCCTTTGATGTCGGCGGCGTGGGCGATGATGTTGTCGAGTGAACCGTATTCTTGCAGCCATTTGACTGCAGTTTTCGGGCCGCATTTGTCTACCCCAGGCACATTGTCCACTTTGTCGCCGATAAGCGTTAAATAATCAATGATTTGAGTGGGCAGAACACCGAATTTTTCTTGCACGCCAGCGATGTCTAAAGTTTCATTGCTCATCGTGTTCACCAGCGTGATTTGCTCGTTCACCAGCTGCGCCATGTCTTTGTCGCCCGTGGAAATCACCACATTTAACCCCTGCTCTTGCCCTTGTCTTGCCAGCGTGCCAATCACATCATCGGCTTCTACGCCGCTGATTTTCAACACTTTCCAACCCATCAATTCCACCAGTTCGGGCAATAAATCTGCTTGCGGACGCAAATCATCGGGCATGGGTGGACGCGTGGCTTTGTAGTCTTCAAACAATTCGTGACGGAAATTTTTGCCTTTCGCGTCAAACACACAACAGCAATACGCGTGCGGCACTTCGGCACGCAAGCGGCGCAACATATTCAACACGCCATACACCGCGTTGGTGGGCATGCCGCTGGGTGCGGTGAGATGGGTCATCGCGTAAAACGCGCGGTATAAATAAGACGAGCCGTCCACTAAAAGCAAGGTTTGCGACATTTTGTGTAGCCTAAAAACGAAAAACAGCGAATTATAAAGGAAAAACGCAGCGATGCCGCACTTGCCCTGCGCAAAGTCGCATGGGTCGGCAGTTTTACGCGAAGTCGCATGGTCTGAAGTTTTGTGCGAAGTCGAGTTTTGAGTGTAGTCGCATGGTTGGCAGTTTTGCGGTTTTGATTTTGTTTATTCATTTGTTTGGCAAGCGATTTGGTTGCATGGCTATTTGACTTTATGCAGGGCAAGTGCGGCATTCACAAATGTTTAGAAATTTTATAAAATGTGAAACTATGTTAATTGAAAATTTCTATCGTCATGACGCAAAAATCAATCAATGAACGCCAAGAATGGCGTGCGCAGGAAATGTTGTTGTTGCAGCAAGTGGTGCAAAACTTGGGCAAAGACAATGGCGGACACGGCAGCGCGTTGAAAATCATGTTGCAGCTGATGAGTGAGTTATTCGGTCTCAATCAAGGACGCATTGTGTTGCAACACACAGACGATGCCAATGCGTCGATTTACTATTCTTATGGCATGTCGCCCGAGCAAGTGGCGCGCGGTGTGTACGCACCTGCAGACGGCATCACGGGCGCGGTGTTGGCAAATGCTTACATGATTATTGTGGACGATGTGATGAGCGACCCGATTTTTTTGGGGCGTTCGGTTTTGCGCGAAGAATTTCCCAACGAACAAACCATGTTCATCGCCTTGCCGATTGCGGCGCACAATCGCACTTTTGGCGTGTTGGCGTGTCATCGGGCGCGTTACAGTTTGCGTCCTTTGCACGACGATATTTCGTTGCTACGCATTTTGGCGACTTTGGTCGGACAACTTTTATACATTCACGAAAACAACGAAGCGCGGCAGCAATTGTTGCAAACCCAAAACCAAAAACTCAAACAAACTTTGCAATCGCACAGCCGCCGTTATGGCATTGTTGGCTCGTCTGCGCCGCTGTTGAAAGCCGTGAGCGAGTTAGAACGCGTGGCACACAGCAATGCCAACGTCTTATTGTTGGGCGAAAAAGGCACGGGCAAGGAAATGTTTGCCCGCACTTTGCACACCGCCAGCCATCGTGCGGGCGAGCCGTTTATCAAAGTGAATTGCCAAAGTGCCGACGATTTGCCGTCTGCGATTTTTGGCAACGCCGAGCAACACGGTTGGCTGGAACAAGCCGATGGCGGCACGATTTTCTTTGACGAAATCGCCGCGCTGGATGCCGAAAGCCAAAGCCGTTTGTTGCACGTTTTGCAAGAAAACCACGTTTGGCGTTTGGACAACACGCGCTCCAAAGCCATCAATATTCGCATCATCACTGCGACCGACCGCGACCTTGCCGCCGAAGTGGAAGCAGGGCGATTCGATGCCGATTTGTACTACCGTTTGTATGTCGTTTCCATTGAGTTGCCGCCTTTGCGCGAGCGACGCAGCGACATTCCCGAGTTGGTTGCTTATTTCATGCACCAAATCAACCGCGACAGCGGCAAAAATGTGAATTTGAGCGCGGAAGCGGTGGAGCATTTACAGCATCATTTGTGGCCAGGAAATGTGTATGAATTGCACGCATTTTTGGTGCAATTGAGCGAAGCGTGCGAAGGCAATATTGCAGACGGCAACTTGGTTTGGCAGCTGTTAAACCAACAAAATCAAAGCCTTGTTGGTAGTTTCCCGAAGCCGCCCAAACGCGAAGCCGCCAAGCCGCGCGGTTTTTCCATTCAAGGCAACCAAGCGCGTCCGTATCTCAATGCCGATTCGCATTCTTTGGAAAAAATCGAAGAAATTTTGGCGTATTGCCGCGGCAACAAAACCCAAGCCGCACAAATGTTGGGCTTATCGACCCGCCAGCTGTATTACCGTTTGGAAAAACTGAAAAAAGAGCAAGAAACGCAATAAAAATAGGGCGAGTTTGCAGAAAAACTCGCCCAAATCGCGTTTATCTGCGTTTTAATCGTCGCCCAGAACTGCAGGCGGCGTCTTTTCCTTTTCACTTCATTCATTTTTCGCCATGTCTCACGATTTTTCCTATTTTTTCTATCATTATCAAACCTTTGGCACAAGCAAAAATGCCAAAGTCGCCCAGTTTGTTGGCGTGCGAACCGATGCCGATTTCAATATTATGGACGACGCAGTTTCCTTGTATTGCCAACCTACTCGCGATTTTTTGCCGTCTCCCAACGCCGTTTTACACACGGGCATCACGCCGCAATTTTGCCAGCAAAATGGTTTGCCCGAACCTTTGTTCGCCGCCGAAATTGTGCGTCATTTTTCGCAACCCAACACCTGCATCATCGGTTTCAACAATATTCGGCTAGACGATGAACGCACCCGCCATTTGCTGTATCGCAATCTGTTCGACCCTTATGAATACAGCTACCAAAACGGCAATTCACGTTGGGATTTGCTTGATGTTCTGCGTGCTTGTCATGCCTTGCGTCCAGCAGGCATGGAGTGGGCATACACTGCAGACGGCACGCCAAGTTTCGCTTTGTATGATTTGGCACGCACCAACGACATTGCCTGCGAAGCAGAAAATGCCACTTCCGAACTCTTTGCCATGGTGGCATTGGCACGTTTATTGAAGCAAGCGCAACCACGTTTATTCGCCTTTTTCTTGCAACATCGCCACAAACATACGCTCAAGCAACTGATTGATTTAGAACAAAATATGCCACTGATTCACGTTTCGGGTATGTTTGGGTCGGAACGCCATTTTTGCAGCGTGGTCGCGCCTTTAGCATGGCACGCCGAACAGGCAAACACGCTGATTGTGTGCGATTTAATGGCGGATTTAAGCGATTTATTGACATTATCTGCCGAAGAATTGCGCGAACGTTTGTACACGCCAAAAACCGAATTGTTGGCACAAGGCAAACAACCCTTGCCATTGAAAGGCGTTCATCTCAACAAATCGCCGATTTTAGCCGAAGTTAAGGTTTTATTGCCCGAAGATGAACGCCGTTTGAACATCGATTTAGATGTTTGCCGCCAAAACTGGCGATTATTGCGACAAGCCACTGATTTGGCGGAAAAAGTGCAGCAAGCGTTTGTGCGTGAACAAGTATTTACGCCCGATGAAAACGTGGAAAATCAATTGTATCAAGGGTTTTACGGCAGTGAAGACAAATACAAATTAGCCGTTTTGCGTCAAGCCGAACCATTGAGTTTAGACGATTTACGACTGGATTTTGCCGATGAACGCGTTGCAAAATTGTGGCAACAATATCGTGCCAAACACTTTTTTGCTCATTTAACGCGCAAAGAACAATTGCAGTGGCAAGCGAAACGCCGTCTGCGATTAGAGGGCGAGTTATTGGCATTTGAACAAGAATGGCAAGCCGCGGCGGAGCGTTATCAAAACGATGAAGAGAAATTGTATTTATTAAAACAATTATTTGATTATGTTGAATATTTATTGAGATGAATGCCATGAAAAATGCCGTCTGCAGTTAAACAGTTAACATCGCAGACCCATGCGACTTCGCGCAGGGCAGGTGCGGCATCGCTTTAATTCAGCAACAGTTTGATGACCATCGCAAAACACATACACACAATCACGGGGCGGATAAAACGCGTGCCGCCACCAAACACCATGCGGCTGCCGAAATACGCACCGATGATTTGCCCGACCATCATCACCAAACCTACTAGCCACACGACTTGTCCGCCCAAAATAAAAAACAGCAAAGCTGCTAAATTGGTGGCGAAGTTCAATAATTTGGCGTTCGCCGTTGCCTGTACCCATTCGCGTCCGCGGCAGACGACTTGCGACAAACTCAAAAACATTCCCGTGCCTGGCCCAAAATAGCCATCGTAAAAACCAATCAGCGGCACAACGCTGCATTCGTATTGCTTTTGGCTTAAACGCGGTGCGGTTTCCAGTTTGCCCAAATTGCTGCTGAACAAGGTGTACACGCCGACCAATGCCAACACAATCGGCAGGGCTTTTTTCAGAAAATCAGGCGGCGACAGTTGCACCAAAATCGTACCAAGCGCAGAACCGACAAACGCCAACAGCAAGGCGGTTTTCATTTCTTTGGGTCTGACCAAACCTTTTTTTATCATGGTGATGCTGGCGGAAAGCGAACCTGCGGACGATTGCAATTTGTTGGTTGCCAACACCGAAACGGTTGGCATTCCCGTGAGCATCAACACAGGCAAAGTCAGCAAACCGCCGCCGCCAGCCATCGCATCAACAAAACCTGCGACAAAAGCAACGGCAAATAAAAGGCTTAAAAGTTGAAGCGTAAGTTCCATGGTTGTGCGGATAAAGTTGGTGAAAAACGGGTTTGCTAACAATTACCATCAAAACTGCAGACGGCAACGCTTATTTCCCGATACAAAAACGGCTGAAAATCACGCCGAGCAAGTCATCGGCGGTGAATTCGCCTGTAATTTCACTACACGCCACTTGTGCCAAACGCAGGTGTTCTGCCAACAATTCCAATTGAGTGTTGCTGCACAAAGCGGCGTTTTCCAACTCAATTTGTGCCGTCTGCAGGGCGTGGGTGTGGCGAGAACGTGCTAAAAACAAACCTTCGCTTTCGCCTTGCCAACCGATTTGTTGCAGCAACGCCTGTTTGAGCAAATCCAAGCCATCGCCTGTTTTGGCGGACAGTTTTAACACTTTTGCTGCACCAGGAATGCCGTCTGTACCTAAAGAACGTCCCAGCAGCGAAGCTGAATGGGGACTTGCTCCCGCACGTTCTTGACGCAAATCGCTTTTATTATGGATTTCAATTTTGTGTAAAGATGCAGGCAATTTGTCTAAAATCGCTTGGGTGGTGTCGTTGATGCCTTCACTTGGGTCAATCAAAATCAAGGCAACATCGGCTTCATTGAGTGCTTTTTCGCTGCGTTCAATGCCGATTTTTTCCACCACATCATCGGTTTGACGCAAACCTGCGGTGTCGGTGATGTGTATCGGCACACCGTCTAAAGTGATTTGTTCGCGTACTGTATCGCGCGTTGTGCCTGCGATGTCGGTAACAATCGCCACTTCATCGCCAGCTAAGGCATTGAGTAAACTGGATTTTCCCACATTCGGCGCGCCCACCAACACCACATTCATGCCCTCACGCAAAATCGCCCCTTGCTGCGCTTGTGCCAAAATGTTTGCCAAAGTAGTTTGCAAAGTTTGCAATTTGCCTTTTGCGTCTGCCGCTTCCAAAAAATCGATTTCCTCTTCAGGAAAATCCAGCGTGGCTTCCACCAACATTCGCAATGTAATCAAATCATCAACCAGCTGATGAATGTGTTGCGAAAACGCACCTTTGAGCGAGCGTAAAGCCATGCGTGCCGCCGCTTGGCTGCTGGCATCAATCAAATCCGCCACGCTTTCTGCCTGCGCCAAATCCATTTTATTGTTTAAAAACGCCCGTTTGCTGAATTCGCCAGGTTCTGCCAAACGCGCACCGAGTTCCACGCAACGATTGAGCAACATTTGCAACACGATTTGTCCGCCATGTCCTTGTAATTCAATCACATCTTCGCCCGTGAAACTGGCGGGGGCGGCGAAATAAAGCAACAAACCATTGTCTATCGCACTGCCGTCTGCAGCCAAAAAATCGGTGTACATCGCCACGCGCGGTTTGGGCGTTTTGCCACCCGCAATCGCTTGGGCAAAAGGCAATAAATTTTGCCCCGAAACGCGTATCACGCCCACGCCGCCGCGTCCTGCGGCAGTGGCGATGGCGGCTATAGTTGCTTGTGCCGTACTTGCTTGTCTGTTTGCCATTTGCTTCTCAATCATTCATCAAATGCGCCGATAAGTGGCGAAAAACGCATTATATACGCAAAGGTTTAGACCGATGCGACTTCGCGCAGGGCAAGCGCGGCATCGCTGAGGTGAGTTGTTGTAAAACATATTTAAATCAATAAGATGTGTCTTTCTGTCTGAAACTTAACCCACTATCGGTTACAATAGCCGTTTTTGCGTGCAACAAGGTTTGTGATGAGTAAAGCCAGCGTTTCGCCGATGATGCAACAATATTTGGGCATCAAATCCGAGCATACCGATAAACTGCTGTTTTATCGAATGGGCGATTTTTATGAATTGTTTTTTGATGATGCGGTGGAAGCGGCGAAGCTGTTGGACATCACGCTGACCACGCGTGGGCAATGCGAAGGCGAGCCGATTAAAATGGCGGGCGTGCCGTATCACGCGGCGGAGCAATATTTGGCACGTTTGCTGAAAATGGGCAAAAGTGTCGCCATTTGTGAGCAAGTCGGCGAAGTTGGCGCAACTAAAGGCCCAGTTGAACGCAAAGTGGTACGCATCGTAACGCCTGGTACGCTCACCGATGCGGCGTTTTTAGAAGACAAAGAAACCAACCGCATCGCGGCGGTGTGCGTGCATAAAAAGCAACTGGGTTTGGCGTGGGCATCGTTGCAAAGCGGCGAATTTAAAGTCAAATTGATTGCCGAAACGAAATTACACGATGAATTGGCACGACTGCAAGCGGCAGAAATTTTATTACCCGACCAAAGCAAATTAGCGATTCAAGGTAACCAAATCACCCGTTTAAACCATTGGCAATTTGCCCCCGACAGCGGTTTTAAACTTTTAACCGATTATTTCGCCTGCCAAGATTTACGCGGTTTTGGTTTGGAAATGGACGAACACGCCGCTGCGATTGGGGCAGCAGGTGCGTTGTTAAATTACATCAAACTCACCCAATCTGAATTGCCACGCCATTTAGACAGCTTAACGCTGGAAAACGAAGGGCAATACATTCAACTGGATGCTGCCACTCGCCGCAATTTGGAAATCACCAGCACGCTCAGCGGCAAAAAATCGCCAACTTTATTTTCGGTGATAGACCGCTGTGCCACCCACATGGGCAGCCGTTTGCTGGCGCATTATTTGCATCACCCTTTGCGCAATCGTTCGCACATTCGTGCCCGTCAAAACGCCGTGGCTGCTTTGTTTGACAGCGCAGACGGCATTCAACATCAACTCAAAAACCTTGCCGACATCGAACGCATCGCCGCCCGAGTGGCACTGGCTTCGGCACGTCCACGCGATTTAGCCAGTTTGCGCGACAGTTTGGCGTTGCTCGCCACGCTTGCTTTGCCGTCTGCACCTTTACTCGAAACCTTGCAAAACATTTTTCCCGAAGGCAAAAACATCGCTGAGCGACTGCAGACGGCAATCGCCCCCGAGCCAGCGGTTTGGCTCAAAGATGGCGGGGTGATTAACGCAGGTTTTCATGCCGAATTAGACGAATTGCGTCATATTCAAAACCACGGCGATGAATTTTTATTACAACTGGAAGAACGCGAACGCGAACGCACGGGTTTGACCACGCTGAAAGTGGAATTTAACCGCGTTCACGGTTTTTACATTGAATTATCCAAAATCCAAGCCGAAAACGCCCCAGCCGACTACATTCGCCGCCAAACCTTAAAAAATGCCGAACGCTTCATCACACCCGAGCTGAAAGCCTTTGAAGACAAGGTTTTAACCGCACAAGAGCAGGCTTTGGCATTAGAGAAAAAACTGTATGAGCAGGTTTTGCGTGAGTTGCAACAGGATTTAGCGGTGTTGCAAAAAATCGCCAAAGCGGCAGCGGCTTTGGATGTGTTATGTAGTTTTGCAACAACAGCACAAGAAAATCGCTATGTTTGCCCCGAATTTGTGGATTATCCGTGCATGGACATCAGCGAAGGTCGCCATCCTGTTGTCGAGCAACAAGTGCAGCGATTTGTGCCGAACAACACGCAAATGGACGACAAAAAACGCTTAATGCTGCTAACTGGCCCGAATATGGGCGGTAAATCCACTTATATGCGGCAAGTCGCGCTGATTGCTTTGTTGGCGCACACAGGTTCATTTGTGCCAGCTGCCACTGCCAAAATCGGCCCGATTGACCAAATTTTCACGCGCATCGGTGCATCAGACGATTTAGCGTCGAATCGTTCCACTTTTATGGTGGAAATGAGCGAAACCGCTTATATTTTGCACCACGCAACGGCACAATCTTTAGTGTTGATGGACGAAATCGGACGCGGCACGTCCACTTTTGATGGTTTAGCATTGGCACACGCGATTGCCGAACATTTGCTACAAAAAAATCAATCGCTTACTTTGTTTGCAACCCACTATTTTGAATTAACCCAGCTGCCCGAACAGCATGCTGCTGCTTACAATATGCACCTTGCCGCTTTGGAGCAAGGCAAAGACATCGTGTTTTTGCACCACATTGACCCAGGCCCAGCGAATAAAAGTTATGGTATTGCGGTGGCGAAGTTAGCAGGTTTGCCTGCTCGTGCGCTGAAACAGGCACAAAAGCATTTGCAAAATTTGGAAGAACAAGCCCAAAGTCAGCAACGCCAACTGGATATGTTTTATCAATTGGATAAGGCGGAACAAAAAACGGCGGATTTTTTGGCTTGGGACGATGATAGCGATGATTGCAATGAGCAAAATCCAACTGCCTTAAATAATCAATATAATCAATTATTTGAATACATTAGCCAACTCAATCCCGATGATTTAAGTCCGCGTGATGCCTTGCAGGCGTTGTATGCTTTAAAAGAAATGACGAAAAATGCGTAAAAATGCTTGACGCAAGCAAGTAATGTGGCTATTATCTCGTTTTTCGGGTCGTTAGCTCAGTCGGTAGAGCAGCGGACTTTTAATCCGTTGGTCGAGCGTTCGAATCGCTCACGACCCACCAAACATCAAAACCTGCTTCGTTTGAAGCAGGTTTTTGTTTTTTATATGTTTTCTTTTCTATTTTTCGTTTCACGGTTTGGCGGTTTAATCAACAAATCATTCACGCGATGCCGTCTGCAGTCTGGCTTTTTTTGTCAACTGCAGACGGCATTTGTCTTTTAAAAATCAGTAAATCAGCGTAAAATCATGGCAATTTTTTTTGACTTTTCAAACCGCGAAACGGTTTGTTTCATTTAGGTAAACACTCCATGACTGAACAACACAATCCGCAAACTGAAGAAATGCAGTTAGACGAAAACCAAATCATTGCCATTCGCCGTGAAAAATTGAATGAATTGCGTCAAAACGGCATTGCCTATCCAAATGATTTTAAACGTGATTCTTTCGCTGGCGACTTGCAAGCAAAATATGGCGAGTTGAGCAAAGAAGCACTCGACCCGCAAGCGATTCCTGTGAAAATCGCAGGACGCATGATGTTGAAACGTGCAATGGGCAAGGCAAGTTTTGCGACTGTGAAAGATGTGAGCGGCACAATTCAGCTCTACATCAATAATCAGGGCGTGGGCGAAGCGGCACACGATGCCTTCAAACACTGGGACATGGGCGATATTGTCGGCGCGGAAGGAGTGTTGTTCAAAACCAACCACGGCGAATTAACCGTGCGCGTGTCCAACATTCGCTTGCTTAGCAAATCTTTGCGTCCGCTGCCCGATAAACACAAGGGTTTGAGCGACCAAGAAACCAAATATCGCCAGCGTTATGTGGATTTGATTGCCAACGATGACAGCCGTGACATTTTCATCAAACGCAGCCAAATCGTGCAAGCGATTCGCAATTTTATGGTGAACGAACAGTATTTGGAGGTGGAAACGCCGATGATGCACCCGATTCCTGGTGGTGCAACGGCGAAACCATTCGTTACTCATCATAATGCTTTGGATATGCCATTGTATTTGCGTATCGCCCCTGAATTGTATTTGAAACGTTTGGTGGTCGGCGGTTTGGAACGCGTGTTTGAGATTAACCGCAACTTCCGCAACGAAGGCATGTCGGTGCGCCACAACCCCGAGTTCACAATGATGGAATTTTACGAAGCGTTTTCGGATTACGAGCGCATGATGCAAATGACCGAGGGCGTGATTCGTGCGGCAGCGCAGACGGCATGCGGCACAGCAAATATTTCATACAACGGCAAACCCGTTGATTTGGCTAGCCCTTTTGAACGCTTAACCATTTTGGAAGCGATTAAAAAATACAATCCGCATTACACAGACGAGCAGCTGAACGATGCCGAGTGGCTGAAAAAAGAGATTGTGAAACACGGCGAAAGTTTGCCACCTAGCCCTGGTATCGGCAGTTTGCAGCTGGCTTTGTTTGAAGGTTGCGCCGAGAGCAAATTGTGGAATCCGACTTTCATCGTGGATTATCCAGTGGAAGTGTCGCCGCTGGCACGCGCTTCGGACACTAAAGCAGGTTTGACCGAACGTTTTGAATTGTTTGTGGTGGGACGCGAGTTGGCGAACGGCTATTCCGAGTTGAACGACCCCGAAGACCAAGCGGCACGCTTCAAAGCGCAAGTCGCACAAAAAGACGCGGGCGACGACGAAGCGATGCACTACGATGCCGACTACATTCGCGCGATGGAATACGGTTTGCCGCCAACTGGCGGTTGCGGCATCGGCATCGACCGCTTGGTGATGTTGCTCACCGATGCCCAAACGATACGCGATGTGGTGTTGTTTCCACAAATGCGACCAGAATAAGTTTTTGATAAAACAAAAGAAACAGCCTGCAAGCGCGGGCTGTTTTTATTTTTTGCCGCCTGCAGTGTGTGTAGTGTAATGTAATTAAATGAAATTCTTTACACAGTTTGAAATAATCCAACAATCAAAACTAAACTCCTGATTTATAATGCCAAAACTTTTTATTAACACAAACCAATCAACACAAGAAAGAACAAAATGATGCAAGATAATACTCAATATTATGGACTGATTAGCCGCGTATTGCACTGGAGCATGGCGGCGTGTTTCGCCTTTATGCTGTTCACCGCTAGCGTGGAAAGTTTTGGCGGCGATTTTGGCGAATGGATTCCCGTACACAAATCGGTTGGTACGATTTTGCTGGCATTGATTGTGTTGCGCATCGTGTGGGCGTTTAGCCAAGCGAGCAAACGTTCGAAAGCCGACAATATCGCAGTGAAACTGGGGCATTTGGCATTGTATGTTTTGATGTTTGCCGTGCCGTTTACCGCGATGTTGCGTCAATACGGCGGCGCGCGTGGCAGCTTGAAAGTGTTTGGTGTGGAAGTGATGCAAGGTTCGCCCGAAAAAATCGATGCTTTAGTGAACATCGGCAACGCGGCACACGGCAATTTGGGCTGGATTTTGTTTGCACTTGCCGCAGGGCATATCGCCATGGCGATTGTGCACCAAATCAAAGGCGAAAAAATCATCAACCGCATGGCTGGACGCTAAATAATTTGCCCAAAGCGTTCTGCTGATTGAAATCATGCCGTCTGCAACCGAAAGAAATCTCTGCAAAGCTGCAAGGGAAGTTTCATGTTGCAGACGGCATTTTTTGGTTTTGCCCTTGCAAATATGCCAAAAAGCCCCATAATGTTGTCGTTTTGTGAGGACGAGAAAATGCAAACCGTAACCCTGTATTCTGGCCCGTATTGCCCGTATTGTATGATGGCGAAAATGCTGTTGAAGCAAGTGGGCGTGAGTGAAATTGTGGAAATCAATTCCATGCAAGACCCTGTGGCGTTTGAGAAAATGATGCAAGAAACGGGAACGCGCACTGTGCCACAAATTTTCATCGGCAAAACCCACGTTGGCGGTTTTACTGATTTGCGTGCCTTACACATGAAAGGCGAATTAGAGCCTTTATTGAATGGTGAAGATTGATTTTTATTTAAAATCAATGTGTTTTGTATAGAATTTTTGAAACCTGCCGTCTGCAGACGGCATTGATTAGTAAAGTGAGAACCTTATGAGCGAACAGCAACAAGCCGTATTTAGCATCGAGAAATTGTATGTTAAAGATTTGTCTTTGGAAGTGCCGCACGGCGCGAAAATTTTCTTGGCGGAAGATGCGCCTGAAGTGGATATGCGCGTGGCAACCGAGCATGAGCAGTTGGAAGAGGGTTATTTCCATGTGGCTTTAACCGTTACCGTTACCGCCACTTTGCCTGACAAACGCGTGATGTTCTTAAATGAAGTAACGCAATGCGGTATTTTCCAAATGGCGAACATTCCAGAGGAAGACCAAAAATTGTTGTTGGCGGTGGCTTGCCCAAACATTCTTTACCCTTATGCGCGTGAAACGATTTCTAACACCGTTACCCGCGCGGGCTTCCCGCCTGTGTTGATTGCGCCGATTAACTTTGAAGCGATGTATGCGCAACAAATGGCGGAACAAGAAGGCGAAACCGCTCAAGCGTAATCGGTTTGATTGAAAAGATGCCGTCTGCAACATGAATGTCTCTCGGGACTTTCTGTTGCAGACGGCATTTTGTTTGCGTGGCGAAACATCAGCAGCACGAAATGCACAAAACGCATCGTTTGTTTGCTGCACGCATTTTCTTGATTTTAAAAATAAATTTGTTAAAAAATAAAGACTTAACGCGTTTCGTTTTAACGCACTTCAGCTTGCAAAGCGCGAATACTGGCTTGGCGGTCGCGTATGCTGTTTTGTAGCGCCGATGTGTTTTCGCCTTTTTGTTGCGCGGTTTTGAGTTGATTTTGCAAACGCGCCAACGCGGTTTTTTCTCGATTCAATTCTTGTTGCACCACTTGTGCGCGCGACAATTTCGGTTTGCTCTGCACAACCGCTGGAGCTTTGCTGGCGGCGGCTGCGCTGCCCCGAATCGGCGCGGCACGGCGTATCGGTGCTTTTTGTGGCGCAACGGTTTTTGTGTTTTTGGCGGCGGCTGGGGTGTTGGGCGCAACGCTTGCTTCGTCTTGTTTTTGCCCTTTACGCAATTTGATTTGCAAGCGACTGTTGCCCGTGTTTTCAGCGTTGGACGCGTTCGGCGTGCTGTTTGAAATGATGCTGCTTGGGGCTTCGTTGATGATTTTGATGTCGGTTGCCGTCTGCGGCAGTTCGCCCTTGGTTTCGTTGGCGGCGGCGTGTTGGCTGAATGTGATGCCAAACGCGAATAAAACGATGGATAAAACGGATTTCATTAGAGTGTTCGTGTGTTTCAAAAAAGACGGCATGATAAACCAAAACCGTGCAAAGTTTAGCAAAGATTGAGTAATGCCAAGTGTGCTTGCCACAGCGCATCTACGGGCGCGTGTGCGATAAAGGTTTGTCCGCAATAATTAAACTGCAGACGGCAAGCGTGTAAAAACACGCGTGTTGCAGGCGTGCCGCCGTATAATTCGTCGCCGAAAATCGGGCTGCCCAAACTTTTCATCGCCACGCGCAGTTGATGGGTTTTGCCCGTGTGCGGGTGCAATTCAAATTCACGCCAGTTTGGGGCGATGCTGCGGCTGAAAAATTGCGTGATGGCGGGATTGTTTTGGCTGCGACAAAGTTTATACGCGCCGCGTCGCGATTTTTGCATATCGCCACGCACCCAACCTTGTTTTTTCAGCGGTTTGTGTTCGCTCAATGCCAAATAGGTTTTTTGCACTTTTTTGTCGGCAAACTGTTGCGCTAATTCCGACGCGGCTGCGGCGTTTTTCGCCAAGAGCAACACGCCGCTGGTTACTTTGTCCAAGCGATGCACCAGCCACAGACGTGGCACATTCAATTGCGCCGCGACTTGAGCGAGCAAACCGATGTCGCCATCGTCTTGATGCACCGCCACGCCAACGGGTTTGTTGATGACCACAAAATCCGCGTGTTGCAACACGATTTCGTATTCCATTTGAACTGCAGACGGCATGATTTGGCTTCTTCAATGACAAGTTGGCAAAACGGCAAAGGCAGGCATCATAAGCGAATGCCCGAGCCGAGCAGGGTGGTGAAACCCAAAATGTAAAAAATGGCGCAGGCAATGACGCGCATGGTTATCGCGGGGATTTTTTGCATCATTTTTTCGCCCAAATACACCAGTGGCACGTTGGCGAGCATCAAACCTGCGATGCTGCCGCCGATGACCGCGCTTAAGCTATGATATTTGGCGGCGAGCAAAATGGTGGCGATTTGGGTTTTATCGCCGATTTCTGCGAGAAAAAACAACACTGTAGCCGCGGCAAACGCGCCGTGTTTCAGCCATTTGGATTGACTGTTGTCGTCGTCTTTGTCAGGAATCAGCAACCACAAACCCACCAACAAAAAACTCACGCCGACTATCCATTTCATCACTTCAGGCGACACGTTTTCGGTGAGCCACACGCCAAAAAACGCCGACACCGCGTGATTGAGCAAAGTTGCCACGAAAATGCCCAAAATAATGGCGTTTTTCTGGCTGGCAAAACGTGCCGCCAAAAAAAGCGTCAGCAACTGGGTTTTGTCGCCCATTTCGGCGATAAACACGCCCAAAGTTGAATACCAAAATGCGTCCATGAAGTGTGTTCCAAAGCGTTTTGTGCCATCTGCAGTGATGATTGAGCGAGTTGGCTAATCAGTGCAGACGGTATTTATTGTTTTATCTGCTTAATTCATCAGTGATTTTTTGTAAAAACGCCAAACGGCTGGCGGCGATTTGTCCTGTTTCGGCGGCTTGCTTAATCGCACAATTTGGCTCTTGTCGGTGCGTGCAATTATGAAAACGGCATTGCCCACGCAAATCGCGCATATCGGGAAAATAGTGCAATAAATCGGCAACCGCCAAATGATGCAAGCCAAATTCTTGCAAACCAGGTGAGTCAATCAAAAAAGATTGTTCATCTAAATCATAGAGTTGTGCATGGGTGGTGGTGTGTTTACCCGAATCGAGCGCGGTGGAAATATTGCCGATGCGCGCCGCTTGTTCGCCAAGCAGGGCGTTGGTGAGCGTGGATTTGCCCATGCCCGATTGACCAAGAAAAATACTGGTTTTGCCTTGCAATAAAGGACGCAAAACGTCCACATTTTCCAACGCCGACACCGTCAAAACGGGATAGCCTAAATCCTGATAAAACGCCAGTTTTTTACGCCACGCCGCGCTTTCGGGCAAATCGTTTTTGTTCAACACGATGAACGGTTCAATATTGCCTGCTTCCGCCGCCAACAGCGCGCGTTGCAACAAGATTTCGCTGGGCGACGGCACTGCCGCCAACACGATGAATAGGCGTTCCACATTCGCTGCAATCAGCTTGGTTTTCCAGCTGTCTTGACGATAGAGCAAACTTTTGCGCGGCTGATAATCTTCAATCACCGCCTGTTCGGCGTTTTGCGGCACGATATGCACTTCATCGCCACAAGCAAAATCCACGCGTTTTTTGCGCGTGGTCGCATCGTAAATTGTGCCGTCAAGAGTGCGAACAACATAACGGCGACCGTAGCTGGTGATGATGCGAGCAGTTTGCATGATGGGGTTTTCGTCAAAAAAAAACGGCATTCTAACCGAAAACGCCCAGTTTTGCCCTGAGTTTACGTTTTCGTGAAACTTATTTTTATCATCACAATCCCAGCAAATCGCTTGTTTTTCGGGCAACATTCGCCGAAAATGGCGGCAAAAAAAGGACACAAGATGAATATATTTTTCAGCGACCTAGCCAGCCAAATCGCCAGCTTTTTCATGAGCGGCAGCACGCGCAGCGAGTTGGTTTTATCGGTTTTGTGGGTTTTATCGGCGGTGGTGTTGCGCATCGTCATCGTCAATTTACACTTTCGCCGACACCCAGATTTGGCGATTGAGAAAAAACGCCGTTGGGTCGTTACCAGCCG
>JAUNMN010000022.1:0-5884 GCA_030531795.1 Neisseria sp. | reverse complement strand
TGGTTCAATATGAGTTGGGTAACGTACAGCAACGAAGCGAAAATGCGTTTGTTGGGCGTGAACAGCGCAACTTTGCAAACGTTTGGCGCGGTGTCTGAAGAAACGGTGCGCGAAATGGCGAGCGGCGCAAAAGTGCAGGCGGCATCGGATTTCGCCATCGGCATTTCGGGCATTGCAGGCCCAGGCGGTGGCACGCCAAACAAACCCGTTGGCACGGTGTGTTTTGGTTTGGCAAGCGTGCACGGCGTGCAAACGTGGACAGCACATTTTGCAGGCAATCGTAATGAAGTGCGCGAACAAGCGGTGGATTTTGCTTTGGGCAAATTGCTGGAAATTTTGGCGTGAACAGTTTGCGTGAACGAAAAAATAGCGTTTTCGCTTAAAGATTTGCGCTTGATTTGATGCAAGAACGGTTTACATTTGCGGATAAATTGCGTTTTTTAGAGGAGAGAAACCATGAAAAAATTAGCTTTATTCTGCACCAGCATCACTGCTGCTTTATCGTTATCGGGTTGTCTTGCCACTCAAGCTTTAGACAACAGCATTGAACAATCGGAAAACCAGCGTTGGGTGGCAACCGATTTTAATGACACCATTGTCGCCATCGGCAAACCAAAAACGCCGATTGAAGGCTACAAAAATGCTTTGGTTTTGGCAGGGCAAAAGCAAAATTATCTTGTTTACCATGAATCGAATCCCGATGACGATAGCCTGAAAAACATTTTTGAAACGGCGGATTTGCGTTATCTCAGAATCAAATTGCCCGAAAAACAAACGCATATTGCGCTGAAAAAAGCCAGTGCAGAGTTTGCGTGTCATTCGTCTTTTGCTTGCGTCGATGCGATGGACATTGAATTACATTTTTACAAACCAGACAGCCTTTATGATGCGCGAGATTTTCCCAAATTGAAAAAACTGGGTTTTCAATGCAGACAATACGCAGGGCAACCGCTGTTTTGCTATTATTTGGCGGGTAAACTGGTGCTTGTACCTACGCAACTTGCCAGTAATCAAGCCAACTTGACGCACCGTTTAAAAACACCGATTCCCGTTGTTTATTATGAATTTCATGCCGATAAAGGTTCAGTTGGGCGTGGCATCAAAAATGCCTTAATTCCGCTGGCGGTGGTGTTTGATATTGTTACTTTCCCGATACAAGCTGGACTGGTAGACATCAATAAATAAGCGTTTGTTTATGAAACCTTGAGTTTTAGGGTGGAATGTTAAAAACAAGAAAATGCCGTACTTCGCGCAGGGCAAGTGCGGCATTTTTTATGTGCGTTTGCTTTGGCGATAAATGCCGTACACATAAACTGCCACGCCCAGCCACACCCACGCGTAACCGATGAAGCGGTTGACATCAAAACGTTCGTTAAACAGCATTAAACCGAGCAACATTTGCAAAGTGGGCGAACCGTATTGCAGCATGCCGATGGTGGACAGTGGAATCAGGCGCGCGGCGGTAGCATAAAGCAAAAGCGGCACGGCAGTGGCAACGCCCGAACCGATTAAGACGGTGAGCTGCAAGGCGTTGAGTTCGCCGAACACAAGGTTGCCTTGGCTGGCACACAATGCCAAATAGCCTACGGAAAAGGGCATGAGAATCAAACTTTCCCACGCCAAACCTGCCGCTGCGCCGACTGGCGCGATTTTGCGGATTAAGCCATACAGGCTGAAACTGCCCGCCAAGGCAAGCGCGACCCACGGAATTTGTCCAGCAGGAATCGCCAGCCACAAAATGCCTGCGATGGCGAACACAATCGCCAAACCTTGCCAGCGATTGAGGTTTTCTTTCAAAACCAAGCGACCGAGTAAAACGTTGGCAAGCGGATTGATGAAGTAGCCCAAGCTGGCATCTAAAACGTGGTAATTATTGATTGCCCACAGATAAACCAGCCAGTTGATGGAGATGCAGACGGCACTGATGCTGAGTAAAACTGCGAGTTTTTTCTGACGCGCGATGCGGAAAAATTCGTGTTTGTGTTGGGTAAACGCCAGCAAAAACAGACAAAAAATGCCTGTCCAAGTGATGCGTTGGGCGATGAGTTGGTCGGCGGCGATGGGCGAAGCGTTGAGCGGATACCAGTAAAGCGGAAACAATCCCCAAATCAGGTAACACAATAAAACGGCATACAAACCGCGTTTGAAGTTGGCAGAATCGTGGGTCATAACAATATTTGCCGTCTGCAGACGGCATCAGTGAGTTTGAAGATAAGTTTGGGCGGTTTCGGGCAAGATTTTGCCTTGCGAAACCAGTTTATTTAACGCCATATCAAGGGTTTGCATACCTTGCGCGTGGCTGGTTTGCATCACCGATTGCAGCTGGGCGATTTTGTTTTCGCGGATTAAATTGCGCACTGCTGGTGTGGCGAGCAAAATTTCGTGCGCCGCTACGCGTTCATTTTGATTGCTGTGTTTGAGTAAAACCTGCGACACCACCGCCCGCAACGACTCCGCCAACATCATACGCACCGCATCTTTTTCGCCAGCAGGGAACACATCAATAATCCGATTCGCCGTTTTCGCTGCGCCTGTCGTGTGCAAAGTTGCCAGCACCAAATGCCCCGTTTCTGCCGCCGTGAGCGCGAGTTTAATCGTTTCCGTGTCGCGCATTTCGCCCACCAAAATCACATTCGGGTCTTCGCGCAAAGCCGAGCGCAACGCCGTATGCACATGATGCGTGTGTCGATTCAGTTCACGCTGATTGATGAGCGCGCGCTGATTGTGATGCACAAACTCAATCGGGTCTTCAATCGTTAAAATATGGTGCGGACGCGTTTGGTTGATGTGTTGCAACATCGCCGCCAGCGTCGTCGATTTGCCCGAACCCGTCGGCCCCGTTACCAACACCAAACCGCGCGGCGCGTCCACAATCTGCTTGAACACCGCAGGCGCGTGCAAATCGTCCAAACTCGGCACCCGATTCGGAATCACCCGAAACACCGCCGCCACGCCGCGATTCGTGTGAAACGCGTTCACCCGAAAACGCGCCACATTCGGCAACTCAAACGCATAATCCACTTCCAACAAAGACTGAAAAGCCGACGCTTGCGCAGGATTCATCGTGTCCAACAACAAATCGCGCACCATTTGCGCCGACAAAATCGGAAATGCCGAGCGCCAAATCTCGCCATGAATCCGCAAAATCGGCGCTTCGCCCACGCTCAAATGCAAATCAGACGCTTGTTTTTTCACACAAAAAGTCAAAAGTTCCTCAATCTGCATCATCGTCTCCACGCAAACTAAAAACGGCGTGTTCGGGTAAACAACGCCATGATTTTCGGTTACAATTTGCCGCTATTCTAACCGAATCCAAGCCACTTTAACCAGCCTATTTTTCACGTTTAATCCAGCGAGAAAAATCCATTAACCATTTGATTAAAAGCAAAAATATGTCGCCAACATCAGCCCAAACCCTCTTGCAACAATATCATGCCGTCTGCAGCCAAATCGCCGCCGCCTGCCAAAACGCCAAACGCGAAGCAAATGAAGTGCAGCTGATTGCCGTCAGCAAAACCTTTCCTGTCAGCGACATTCGCACGCTTCACACCGCAGGACAACGCCATTTTGGCGAAAACTACATTCAAGAATGGCTACAAAAAACCGAGCAACTCGCCGATTTAAGCGACATCGTTTGGCACGTCATCGGCGATGTGCAATCCAACAAAACCAAACACGTTGCCGAACGCGCCGCGTGGCTGCACACCCTCAGCCGCCTCAAAATCGCCCAACGTCTCAGCCAGCAACGCCCAAGGCATTTGCCGCCGCTGCAAGTGTGCATAGAAGTGAACATCGCGAACGAAGCCAACAAACACGGCGTGCCGTCTGCAGATGCCGTGAATTTGGCGTTAGAAATCGCCAAATTGCCGAATTTAAACGTGCGAGGTTTCATGTGCGTTGCCAAAGCAGACAGCAACGAGCGCGAACTTCGCCAACAATTTGCCACCATGCAAAACCTGCTTTCTGAGTTGCAACAAAAAGGCATCGCCGCCGACACCTTAAGCATGGGCATGTCGGGCGACATGAACATCGCCATCGCTTGCGGTGCGACCCAAGTGCGTGTTGGCAGCGCGATTTTCGGGCGACGCGATTACGGCGTAAACGCATAAACCCATCGCCGTGCCGTCTGCAGTGTGCCGAATATCTTGCAATTGCAGACGGCAACAGCAATCATCTCAAACAACAACATTTATATATAAGGAAAAAATCATGACAATTTACTTTTTAGGCGGCGGCAATATGGCGGCGGCGATTATCAATGGTTTGAAAAAAGCGCAGCCAAACGCGTCTATTGTGGTTGCCGAACGCAATCCCGAACAGGCGACGAAGTTGAGCGAAAAACTTGGAGTGCAGACGGCAGCGAGTTTGCCTGCGTTGAGCGCACAAGATGTGCTGGTGTTGGCAGTGAAACCGCAAGATATGCAGGCGGCGTGTGCGGGCGTGCAACACAATGGTGCGTTGATTTTGTCGATTGCGGCGGGTTTGAGCGTGGCGACTTTGAGTCGTTATTTAAACGGGGCAACGCGCATCGTGCGCATCATGCCGAACACGCCCAGCCATGTCGGTTTGGGCGTGGCTGGAATGTTTGCCGAAGCGAACATTAGTGCCGCCGACCGCGAAATTGCAGACGGCATCATGGCTGCGTCTAGCCAAACGGTTTGGCTGGAAAACGAAAACCAAATGCACGCGATTACAGGCATCAGCGGCAGCGGCCCCGCTTATGTGTTCTACTTATTAAACGCCCTGCAGACGGCAGCACAAGAGCAAGGGTTTGATTTGAAAGACGCACGCGCTTTGAGTTTGGCAACGTTTAAAGGCGCAGTGGCACTTGCCGAACAAAGCGGCGAAGAGTTTGCCCAGTTGCAACAAAATGTAACGTCTAAAGGTGGCACCACCCACGAAGCAATTGAAACCTTTAAACGCGAAAACGTGGCAGCGTCTATCGGCAAAGGCGTTGCCGCCTGCGTTGCGCGTTCACAAGAACTCGCCCAACTATTTGATTAAACGCTTGTTGTCTTTATGACACACAATTAAAAGCCACGTTTTGTTCAACTTGCAAAAAAGCTAGGCAAAAGAACAAAACGTGGTATCATGCGCGCCACTAAAGTAGGCATGAGCAAAAAATCTGTCCCAAACTCACGCCTAATCACAAAATCAGAGACGAGCAGATTATGGCAAAATTAACCGAACAAGACATCATCAGCTGGAATGGTAGCGAAGACGACTACATGAATGACGACCATCTGGCATTTTTCCGCGACTTATTAGTCAAACTCCAAGACGAATTGATTAACAAAGCATCGGCAACCACCGAACACTTACAAGAACACGAAACCGCGTCCGACCCAGCCGACCGCGCCACCCAAGAAGAAGAATACGCTTTAGAATTGCGCACCCGCGACCGCGAACGCAAATTGTTAAGCAAAATTCAATCGTCTATCCGCGCCATCGACGCAGGCGACTACGGCTACTGCTTGGACACTGGCGAACCCATTGGCTTACGCCGTTTGCTGGCACGCCCAACCGCAACCTTATCTGTAGAAGCACAAGAGCGTCGCGAACGTTTGAAAAAACAGTTTGCCGACTGATTGAATAAAATTGATTGAATAAAGTATTGAACAATTGATGTTTAGATTGTGGTGATTTTCAAAAGTTTTGAGATAAACGAAATACAGAAAATCAAACCAAATAAAAACCGATGCCGTCTGCGGTTCTTTCTTGCGTTTCTTTCTTGTATATATAGAACCGCAGACGGTATCATCACATCAAACCTCAAATCCCAAGCATTTCCAAATCTCAAATTTCTCAAGAACTCCCAAAGCCGACTCAAAAAAAATCCAAAAAAAATCCCCAAATAAAACAGTCGCATTTGCCTGTTTGCTCT